>JBOFTL010000688.1:0-6168 GCA_051652045.1 Microcoleus sp.
GATTAACTGCAATTCCTACAGTAAGTCTTTGTTGAACGCAATGAAACCCAACACTTATGGATGTTAGCCAAGCATGAAACTGATGGTTCACTGCCTTGGACTCAACCTACGTATCTTATAGTAATCGACCGGAGATGATATGAGATCGATTACTATAAATTTTGGTCGCAAAAAATAGGTTGAGTTTCACACCAGTAAACCCAACCTATTATTTAACTCCGGCTTAAAAGTTTAGCTTTGATTCATCACCGAAGTTTTCAAACTTTCCCGATCGAAGGAAGTAACTTGACTTGGAGTTACCGCAGATTCCTGAATCGGTTTGCGAACTTCAATTAAACTCAAAGCCTTGCTGACGCTTTCCGGTAAAATCACTACCAAACTGCTGGCAGGAGCATTATCTAAAGCTTTGTTTACAGCCACTGTTTCGTCCAGCAGTAACTCGTATTCAACTTTAGATTTGTCTGCGCTTCCAGCAGCAATTGCCTCCTCAATTCCCTGACAAATTAACTTTGCCACAACACCCGGTTCTCGACCGCGCCGATCGACATCTTCCTTAACTATAATGCGATCGAAAATCTCAGCAGAAAGCTTGCCCAAAGTGACAAAATCTTCATCGCGCCTGTCTCCAGGCGCACCGATTACCCCGATCCGCATTCCAGGCCAATTGAGCACGAAACTGCCCAAAGCTTTGTAGCTGTGGGGATTGTGCGCGTAGTCGAGCAAAGCGTGATATTTGCCCAGATTAAACAAATTCATCCGTCCCGGAGTTTGCCCGACCGATGCTTGGAAAGTTGACAAAGCTGCCCGAATGTGCTCGATCTTCAATCCTTGAGCGAAAGCTGCCAAGCAAGCTGCTAAAGCATTGGCAATCATAAATGGTGCGCGCCCGCCCATCGTCAGCGGTACGTTCGCCGCCTGCTCGATTCTCAGCGTCCAATCGCCTTTCAAGATCGACAAATACCCGTTTTCGTAAATTGCTGCCAGCCCGCCTGCTGCGGTGTGTTTGGCAACTAATTCGTTGTCCGGGTTCATCGAAAAATAGGCAATTTGAGCCTTGACGCGCTGCGCCATTTTTGACACTAGCGGGTCATCGGCGTTCAAAACTGCATAGCCTTTGGGTTCTACCGACTCGACGAGGACGCTTTTGAGATCGGCGAGTTGTTCTACGGTATCGATGTCGCCAATTCCCAAATGGTCGGCGGCAACGTTCAAAACGACGCCAACATCGCAACGATCGAAGCCCAAGCCCGATCGCAAAATCCCGCCCCGCGCCGTTTCCAACACTGCCACTTCCACCGTCGGATCGGACAAAATTAACTGAGCGCTTTGCGGCCCGGTATTGTCGCCGCTTTCTACTAAATAATCACCGATGTAAGTACCGTCGGTGGTCGTGTAGCCGACTGTTTGACCTGTTTGCTTGACGATGTGGGCGAGCAGGCGAGTGGTGGTAGTCTTGCCATTTGTCCCCGTTACTGCTAGAATCGGCAGCCGGCTCGGTTGGTGGGCCGGGAACAGCATATCGAGGACGGCACCGGCGACGTTGCGGGGCAAACCTTGACTGGGCGCGACGTGCATTCTAAAGCCCGGTGCGGCGTTGACTTCGACGATAACGCCGTTGACATCCCGCAGGGGCTGGGAAATATCGGCTGTCACTACATCAATGCCGGCAATGTCCAAGCCGATGATTTTGGCAACTCTCGAAAACAGCCAGACGTTTTCCGGGTGAATTTCGTCAGTTCGATCGACCGCAATTCCCCCCGTACTTAAGTTAGCCGTGGCGCGCAGAAATACTGTTTTTCCGTCAGGTACGACGGCCTCTAAACTGTATCCTTGTTTTTCCAGTAAATCCAAAGACAGCTTATCTACCACGATCCGGGTGAGTACGTTATCGTGTCCGTCTCCCCGCTGCGGGTCGCTATTTACTTCTTCGATAAGCTGTTCTACGGTAGATTTGCCGTTACCCACAACATGGGCCGGAACTCGTTCGGCGACGGCTACGACTTGACCGTTGACTACCAATACCCTGTGGTCGCGCCCGGTGTAATAGCGTTCGATAATGACGCTTTTGGTTTTCGAGGCCGCACTGGCGAGATCGTAGGCTTCCTCGGCTGCTTCCCAAGAGTTGATGTCGATCGTAATGCCGCGTCCGTGGTTGCCATCTAGGGGTTTAATCACGATCGGATACCCACCCACATCCTCGATCGAGCTTTCGAGTTCGTCTAAGTAGTGAATTACCGTTCCTCTCGGTACCGGCACGCCCGCATTACCCAGAATAGTTTTCGTACCTTCCTTATCGCAGGCGAGTTCTACACCCAAAACTCCCGTGCGATCGCTCAGAGTCGCTTGAATCCGTTTTTGGTAAACCCCGTAGCCCAATTGGATCATGAACCTCGCGCTCAACTGCATCCAGGGAATGCCGCGGGTTTCTGCTTCCTTAACCAGGGTTTCCGTACTCGGTCCTAGGGCGGCGGTGGCAGCAAACTCTTTGAGATCTTTTAAATCTTGAGCCAACTCGGATGTTGGGTAAGTCCCCGTGTTGACAATGCTTTGGCACAGTCGCACGCCCGCCCTTGCCGCGTAGCGACCTGCTTGTTCGTTTTGATACTCAATTACTACCTGGTAAATACCGGGGGTCGCAGTCTCGCGGGTGCGGCCGAATCCGACCGGCATTCCTGCCATTTGTTGGAGTTCTAAGGCAATATGTTCGATGACGTGTCCCATCATCGTGCCTTCTTTGACGCGCTGCAAAAAGCCTCCCTGACAGCCGGGGGAACAGTAATGATCTACCAAACTGGGTAGCAAAGCGGTCAAGCCCTCGTAGAAGCCCTGAATTTGGGATGTGGTTTTGTCTGCCAAATCCTCTAAATCTAGACGCATGACGACAAGTTTATGGCGTCGGACGCTCCAGTAGTTGGGGCCGCGCAAGGTCTGGATTTTAAGTATTTTCATGGCAGTCAAAAAAGGGTGTGTGTTTGGGAAATGTTATTGGTAATTGGAGCATTTATTCAATTTCAAGCTCGATCGCCCCAGAAACTGTTCGCTGAGAACATTTTTGTAATTAATTTTCAGTTATTGGCGAGCTAATTTCAGATTTCTGTATTGATGACGCAGTTCTTGACTGCAAGCAACTGCGAGTTCGACCGACTTTTGAAGCAACTGGGTCCAGCGACTGGATAGGTACCCCACAACTCAAATCGATAGTTCTAGAATCTCAAATTGTTCTGCCTGAAACTCAAAATTGAGCTGCAACATTCTCAAATAGTCGGTCTGCCGTTCTCGATAGTTTCTTAGGAACTAATCATCGGTGCTGGTGACTAATAACTATTATGTTCTGGGTTCGTTAGATGTGAGGCATGATAAAAGTTGGCGCGATGCGAAGTTGACGATGGCTGAGCTTTACCGAGAGGTAAATTGTAACAATCTCCGTGGCAGAGGACGTGCAACCGCAAGTTGAACATACTTAGGGGTTCTGTCGCTCCTACGTGAGGCTCGTTGGTATAAATCATTTCTCTAGAATCGACAATAGTTACAGTGCCTTTACCGAGAATTTTCATAGTGTCATCCCCCTCAAACAGCGCGCAGGTGTCTTCATCAATACCGATGGCGATGCGATCGGGATGGCAAGCTACAGCCGACAACAAGCGAGCCATGCGGTTGCGGTTGAAAAAATGCTGGTCTACGATAATCTCGGGAATAATATTCAGCCCGTTTGCCATATCTACTAAAGATCGGTTCGGCGAAGCCCCGCTACCACCGCCGGCAATCATGTGATATCCCATTACTGCAGCGCCCGCACTGGTACCTGCGAGGGTAATTTTGCCTTCCAGAGTGTCTTTACGAATTTTCTCCATCAGTGGCGTGTCCGCTAGCAGCCCGCAAAGCCGCAGTTGGTCGCCACCTGTCATAAATACGCCCGTACAGCCTTCTAAGTAATCTTGCCAGACAGGGTTTTCGCCCTGTTCCCGCTCGCGGACATCCACTACCTTAACAGCGCTGACGCCCATGTCTTCAAAAATCGTGCGGTAGCGATTGCTGATCCCTTCAGGATCTCGAGAAGCGCAGGGAATAATTGCCAGCCTAGCATTTGTGCCCCCAGCACGATAAAAAAATGTGTTGAGGATTTCGCGTCCGTGAACTTTGTCTTCGGCCCCTCCGATTACCATAATCGAGGTTTTCGTGCGTGGGGAGATATCGCGTTCGAGTGCTTGAGATGTCAATTGCTGCATTGTGTGTGTTCCTCTGTTGGGTGTGAACTTAAATTGTGCCGTGCTGTGGGTAAGATATGGCCTTGCGTTTAAATACTAATTTTTCGTCCTACCCGCCAGCTCGATCGAGCTGGCGGTTAGCAGAGCCCGCACGCATTGGAGCGCGAGTTAGCCAAACTTCTGTACTGAAAACATATAATCCTCGTGCAAAACCCACCCGCAGACAAAGGAATCAAAGTTAAATTGCAAAGATTTTAAGAAATTATGAAGAATCATGCAATTGTAGAAAACCGAGCTCGCTCTGAAGGTGAAACTAGGAAAGTGTATAAGTAAATCCAGACAACTGTGAGATTTGACGTTGTTACGCTGTTTCCAGAATTTTTCCTGGCTCCCCTGGAGTCGGGACTGATGGGCAAAGCCTTAGCTAAAAATATTGCTGAGGTGAATTTTGTCAATCCTCGCGATTTTACCACAGATAAGCACCACAGAGTCGATGATGAGCCCTACGGGGGTGGGGTGGGGATGTTGATGAAGCCGGAACCGATTTTTGCTGCGGTGGAGTCACTACCTGTTTTACCGAGGCGGGAGGTGATTTTGTTGACTCCGCAGGGCGAGGTAATGCAGCAGGAGATGTTTCGGGAGTTTGCCGCCGATCGCGATCAGTTAGTGTTAATTTGCGGTCATTATGAGGGTGTGGACGATCGAGTTTTGCATTTGGTGACTCGCGAGGTGTCTTTGGGGGATTTTGTGCTTACGGGTGGCGAAATTCCGGCTTTGGCTTTAATTAATGGAGTTTTGCGGCTGTTGCGCGGCACGGTGGGGAAGGAAGATTCTTTGAAGTTTGAGAGTTTTGAGGACGGACTTTTGGATTACCCGCAGTATACTCGACCGGCAGATTTTCGGGGGATGAAAGTACCTGATGTTTTGCTGTCGGGAAATCATGCAGAAATTGCGCGCTGGCGTCGGGAACAACAGATTGAAAAAACTCGATCGCGCCGATCGGATTTGTACGATCGATGGTTGCAAGATAGCAAAGAATAAGACTTAATTGGTGTACAAATTTTAGTGTCGATCGAAACTATCCGATGATGCGGAAGTGGAGATTCTCGGGTGTTGGTACATCATCAGGTAGCAAAAACAATAGCCAATTTTTTAGTGCGTCGATCGAAGTGGTTTAGCATAGTTTTGACAGCTCGATCGATCGCATCAACGTCAGATTCTATTGCGCTACCAAAAAATGTTTTGGCGGCGATCCCTAACCAACCTTGTAAAGATTGCTCAAGTTGTTTAGACATTGGCAGCTTCGATAATTTGCTCAGCGGCAATAGATGCGTCTATTTCCTGAGAGTGGGCTGCATAAAAAGCGAGAACATCGTTCACTTGAGCTTCACTGATACCATATTCAGTCGCAATTTCCTTTGGAGATAAACCCCATTTTTGGGCTGCGATGACTACTGTTTGCACCCGCAACCGAGTGCCGCGCAAAACGGGTATGAGTTGGCCGCTAGCGCCGCGCACATAGGTGATTTCAGGAAAAGCCGGATCGTCATTCCGCTGATTGAGGGTAGCAACTTTTTCGGCTACAGCCCAGAGAATAAACTGATCGAAGGAAATGCCTTGGAGTGTCGCCAATTTTTCAGCTTCTTGCTGTAGCTGAACGGGTAAGTTTAAGGTATAAGATGTCATTAATATAACTTCCGTTTGCTAAGAGAATTGCAGGTGGGACAGTAGTTGAGTTTAAAAGTTTCTCAATTGTTCAAATTTTGGAAAAACTTTAGCTTTAATCTTAGCGCAGGTTTTTACGATTTTTATCAACTGTAACGAAGTGTCTCAAAAAAAATCGGTTTCTGGTCCCTGGCGCACCATCAGAGAAACCGGATTTTTACGATTTTTATCGACTGTAACGAGTTAATTACATTTAATATCATGTCCGGTCGATCGCCTGTAATATCTCGGTCAGGGC
>JBOFTL010000689.1:0-1272 GCA_051652045.1 Microcoleus sp.
AGCCATTGGCTACATTACTGTCGGCTGGACTGGATCGAGAAATTCTAGCTTGCAGACGGGAATTAGCAGTTTGTTACTAGCCATTGGCTACATTACTGTCGGCTGGACTGGATTGAGAAATATTGGAGTTCTGCGAGTCGGCCACCGCTAAGGTCGATCGCGCGCAAAAGTGGGGAATCCGGGGAGCTATTCATCCCCGAGAAATGCTTTACTTGCTAATAGTTTGCCCTTATAGAAAGCTGGGAATGTTCTCAATTTATATTCTGACTTACAACGAAGAGATCGATATCGCCGCTTGCATTGAATCGGCGCTGCTGTCAGACGATATCATTGTGGTTGATTCTGTCAGTACCGATCGCACCGTTGAGATCGTCCAAAACTACCCGGTGCAAATAGTACAACATCCTTTTGAAACTCACGGACGCCAGCGTACTTGGATGCTGAAAGAAGTCCCCTGCAAGTATGAATGGGTTTACATCCTCGAAGCTGATGAGCGGATGACGGAGGCACTATTTGCCGAATGTTTGCAGGCGATCGCCAGTCAAGAATATATTGGCTATTACGTAGCAGAAAGAGTCATATTTATGGATCGCTGGATTCGCCACAGCACTCAATATCCCCGCTACCAAATGCGTTTATTTCGCAAAGATAAGGTGTGGTTCGCCGACTACGGTCACACCGAACGCGAAGTTTGCGACGGCCCGACTCATTTTTTAAAAGAAACCTATCCCCACTATACTTGCAGTAAAGGTTTGTCGCGCTGGATTGAAAAACACAATCGCTATTCTACTGACGAAGCAGCGGAAACTTTACGTCAATTAGAAGCTGGCAAAGTGAATTGGTGGGATTTAGTATTCGGTGCGTCTGAAGTCGAAAGACGGCGCGCTTTGAAAGATTTTTCTTTGCGTTTGCCTTTAAGACCGATCGTGCGCTTTTTCTATATGTATCTTTTGCTCGGGGGCTTTCTTGACGGTCAGGCGGGATTGGCTTGGTGTACGCTGCAAGCTTTTTACGAATATCTAATTTTGCTCAAGGTTTGGGAAATGAAACATATGCCACTGCCGAATTTAAATTCCGAGGAAGAACCAGCTATTTCTGAAGTAGTTAAAGTTGAATCTTCTAAAGTTTCTTCTAATATTTAATATCATTGAATTCGCCGCAAAACACCAAAAAACCGGGTTGTTAGCCGAAGCTGCTCGCTACAACAAAGCATTCTCGCAACAACCCGGTTTCTGACCGATCGAACATCTGGAATAAGTAATACCAATTTTA
>JBOFTL010000690.1:0-5501 GCA_051652045.1 Microcoleus sp.
GAATTTTTACGTACAATGGCGAAAGCGAAGTGCCGAAAGCTGGCATCGCTCAGTAAATACCGACATTCAATCTTACTATAAACCGCGATCGAGATGCGTGTCGATCGAATTGATACCATTTCTGAAAAATCTGACGATTGGACTCAGCAGTACCTACAGGTGTCAAAATGACTGAAACCTCGATCGATCTCGTTTTTTCCGGAGTTGAGTTCCCCGAGTATCCGCACGACTTGCTACCTTTGGGGGGAATTTTCGATCGCAATGGTCCCCTGAAAAAGGGGACTTCAATAAATTTTCAGTCCCCCTCTTTTTAAAGGGGAAGAGGAGGGATCTCGATCGATTTGCGTAAAATTACGGATTGACAAATATTAAGTCTTCACGAAGAAATCGCCCAGAGCCGTTGGGCGAACCGCTAAAAATATTCAAAAAATAAATTTCCCGGCTCTGGTTATCCCGTAAAATCAGAACAGTCCACCCGCAACAAAGGGGCTACCCGTGGCAAAGTCAACAGAAACAACTCATCATTCAGAGACAGCAAGCCAACTTGCGCGCACGCCGCTCTACGACTTATCATTGGAACTCAAAGCTCGCATGGTTCCCTTTTCCGGTTGGGAAATGGCAGTGCAGTACGGCGGCATCAGCAGCGAACACCAATCAGTGCGATCGCGAGTTGGAATGTTCGACATTTCTCACATGGGAAAATTCGGTTTGAGAGGGAAACAATTAAGAGAAAAATGTCAGTTATTAGTCCCATCAGACTTGAACAGATTGCAACCGGGTCAAGCTCAATATACAGTATTGCTCAATGCCAAAGGCTGCATCTTAGATGACATTATTTTCTACTACCAAGAAGCCGACGCCACGACTAGCGAAGAACGTGCGGTTATCATCGTCAATGCCGCCACCCGCATCAGAGATAAAGCTTGGATTGCAGCCCATTTAGAATTGAGCGGTGTCAGCTTCACAGATATCTCCCCAGACAAAGTTTTAATCGCGCTGCAAGGGCCGGAAGCTGTCAGTTACTTGCAACCTTTTGTTACCGACAACCTCGCCCCGATTAAAGCTTTCGGTCACTTAGAAACTAACCTGCTAGGACAGCCGAGTTTTCTCGCCAGAACGGGTTATACGGGAGAGGACGGCTTTGAAATTATGGTCGATCCGGAAGTAGGAAAAGAACTCTGGAAAAAACTGCTAGATGCGGGTGTTGTACCTTGCGGTTTGGGTGCGAGAGATACATTGCGATTAGAAGCAGCAATGGCACTTTACGGACAAGATATCGACTACACAACTACACCTTTAGAAGCCGGATTGAATTGGGTAGTTCACCTCGACACTAAAGGTTATTTTATCGGTCGCGGAGTTTTGGAACAGCAAAAAACTAATGGGATCGCAAAGCGATTGGTAGGTTTAGAAATGGAAGGGCGACACATCGCCCGACACGGATATCCGGTAATATTTGAAGGGGAAACAGTAGGAGAAGTTACTAGCGGTACGTTATCGCCTACTTTAAATCGCGCGATCGCCCTGGCTTTTGTTCCTGCAAAATTAGCTAAAATCGGCACCAACTTAGAGATTGAAATTCGCGGCAAAAACCATCCGGCTAAAGTGGTAAAAAAACCATTTTATCGATCGGCAAAGCGCCCCGATTAAATCTAGCGTACGTCAAGCAATTTTAGATTTACTCCAAACGCACAGAAAAGGCGTCAGTTTAAATCGGTTTCACAGACAAACAAGCTTGACGGACGCACCATACGAATAACTATCTTTTTAGATAATGTTTAATTGTTCTAAAAGATAGTTGGCTCGTTGGTAAGCATCTTGTTGCCTGATTTCCCGTGCCTCCAGATCGGTTAACTCTTCAAAATTAGCAACGTGAATCGGGCCGATATGTTCGGGTGAAGCAAACTTTTCCGCAATTTTTGTTAACCCTTCCCGTACAAGACTGCGATCTAGATGAGGTTGAAATTCAGCAACAAGAGCATCTAAGTCGCCCGGATCTTGAGGATAGTTACAAAGACAAAAATAGATATCCCAAGCATCTTTTTCTTTGAGGCGATCGTAGAGTGCCATGCCTTTCATCACCAAAAATGCTACAATAGAAGCAACTCGAACAATAGCTGAGTCTTTACCGCCACCGGGAAGCGTACCTTCAAGTCTCACCTCTGCAAACATTTCAAATGCTAAGTCGCAACCTCTAGCCTTGCGAGGGCGAACATCTTGAACGGCTTGAGTTCGATGGCTTCTAGACGTACCGTCATATTCACCCGCAAGTAGATCGACTTGTACCCGAAGAGAGCGATTTTCTAAAGTAACAGTGCGGTAAAAGATGAAAGGCTGCGTTCCCTGAGTGTAACCTCTAGATAACAATATTTCCTGAATAGTTTTGTAACCTACTTCCACAAGTGTTTGATGATTTAGGGCAAGATCGACATCGGTACTGCCGATATGTTGAGCGTTATTGCTAGATAAAAGTAAGTCGGGAACCCACCCTCCAATAACAACAATCTCGTTCCGGTATTCACCCAGAATTCGAGTCAATTCTAGTAGTACAGATTTGGCTGCTGCTACCGCTTCAGCAGTGTAGTCTTTTCTATCTACCATTGAGGTTCCCAAACTTCTTTTAAGAGTGTTTGTGCAGCTTCTTCACCCCGTCCTCGGTATCCTTTGAGGTCAAGGTAAAGTTGAACGGGGGTGACAATGTTGGTGTTGTCTATATTTTGAGATTTATAAAAAACACCTCGATCGTAAGGAACGAGCAAACTTAGATTAGCACCACTGGCGACGGATTTAAGCTGCAACGAAGTGGTAATTTTTTCTAAGTTATTATCGACATAAGCCGTTGCCCGTTGGTAGCGCACGAAAGGGGCAAGTCTAGCAGCACCGGAGAAGCCGGTTAAGGCGTAGTGCAGTTTGGCTGAAGTGCAAGTTTCTGCTAAAATATACTCCAGGTCTGCAATAGGTTTGAATGAGTAAAAATCATAGATTTGGTGGCGGCGGTAATCGTAATTTTCTGCCCATTCCGCTAGCAGAGAATTCGGTTCGCTCAACACCATTCCTTCTGCTGTCGCGCGCAACCATTCTCGATTGACAAGTAATTTTTTGACGTTGTGAACTTGTCCCAAACTGACGGCAGCTTCCGAGGCTAACTCTTGCATTTTCCAAGCTTTATGAGGCGTACTCAGTAAAACTCGCAGGATTCTTTCAGCTTTGGGAGAGTAGAGGGAACGCAAGTCGCGTTTCTGCGGAAAAGGATTCGGATTGCCTTGTTTTTGGATGTAAACTTGTGCAAAGCTGAGGCGACAGTTTCCAGCTAAATCGATATAACCGATTCCGGCGATGCTACAAATCTCTGCTACTTTTGGCGAGATATAAGAAGCCATGAAAATTGGGTAAATTTCTGATTTTTTTTCAGAATAATCTAGCAGTTTGCTGATAGCTTGGCGGGCCTGTTTCGGTTGACCGATGTCGTTGAAAAGAGCGATTAAATAGCAATTTTTGTTGGGAAGTTTAATTTGGACAAGAAGTTCAAGTTCTTGATAATTTGTCTGTACGGGCTGGATTTGGACAATTTTTAGAAACGGAATATCTTGCAGACACTCTCGTAGGGCGCGGGCTGCTTGTTCTTCTGGGTCAGCAATTTTCATTGTTTTTGATGCTTTCAGCATTTGCTGAAAGGTACTCATACAATGAAAATTATAGCCGATCGAACTAACCGATGTCACTGCAACATGGCTGGGACTTAAGCAAGGGAGACTTTTTTACACAATCTATGGTGTAAGGTGCGCAGTGCGCACCCTACATCTAGATCCTGTAAACTCAAAACTTAATATTACCTTTTTGTAGAAAGGACTTCAGTCCGCAAAATTCACAAAGTTTTGCAAAGTTGTAAAATATCGATCGCCCGCAACATCAATTAAATTATTGTGGCCCGCCCCCGCAATCCAAAAATGAGATTTCGGTTGATTTGCAGCAGCCAAAAGTTTTTCTCCATGCCAAAAACCCACCACCTCATCAGACTTGCCGTGAATTATCAAAACGGGCGATCGCACTTTCCCAATTTTATCAATGTTCACAAACTTATCAAAGGGTAAAATCGGAATTTTTGTTAACACCCGAAACGCCGAAACAAACGAACTCTCCACAACCAAACCGCCCGCCATTTTGCGCGAAGCTAAATCTATAGCAGGCCCGCCGCCCACAGAACGCCCGTACAGTAAAATTTGTTGGGGCGGCACTTTTAACACATCAGTTAAATAACTGTAATTCGCCTCAACATCCCGATAAGTATTATACTCAGAAGGCTGACCCTGACTCGTACCGTAACCCTGATAATCGTAAGCAAAAACAGCAAATCCGCTGTCTCGGATCTCTCGCAGCAACCACAAAATCATCCCCAAATCTTCCGCATTACCGTGACTGTACAAAATCGTATATTTAGCTTGCGGGTTGGGAAAATAAACAGCAGAAATTTTTGCACCCTTGGCGGAAGTAACTTTAATAATTTCGCTGCTATCTTGGTAGCTAGTCTGTGGCGGTTGAAAAATCAGGCGTTCCGAAAAAAAACAAGCATAAAAACAGAGAAATGCGTAGATAAAAACGATCGATCTTAAAATCCTTCCCAGAGAAAACTCACCCAAAAGCCAGTCTCTCATAGTTTTTTGCTTACCATTTTTCATAACTTGATTTATCAAAATTTGCTGTCATAATTTGTAGGGTGCGCAGTGCGCACCTTACGGCAAAAATTATCGTGATTTGTAGGGTGCGCACTGCGCACCTTAACTGCTTAACATTTTTTCTTACCAGTTCACCAGCTTAAATGTCCGGGATTGAATAAAATTTAACTGATACTTTTTCGATCGCGAGAATTTCACATGACATTAGAATACCCCGATGACCTGAAATACCTAGATACCCACGAATACGTCCGACTCGAAGGCGAAATAGCAACCATCGGCATCAGCGCCTTTGCTATAGACCAACTCGGCGATATCGTATTTCTAGAATTGCCAGAAATCGGCGCAGCATTAGAAAAGGGCGAAGCCTTCGGTACAGTCGAGTCAGTAAAAGCCGTTGAAGACTTAAAAGCGCCAGTTACGGGCACAGTCATCGAACGCAACGATGAGATTGTAGAGTCTCCAGAAAATTTAGCCGATGACCCCTACGGTACTGGATGGCTGGTAAAAGTCCGAGTTAAAGATTTTGAAGACACAGAGGATACTTTGTCTTCCGAGGAATACCGACAACAGGTAGAAGGCGATTAGAGAGAGGAAGAGGGAGAGGGGGAGAGGGGGAGAAATTTTTTCCTCTTCTCTTAACTGAGGTAGAAACCGGGTTTTTGGCAAAAATCCTGCATCAAGCCTGCAATACTGATAAAAACCCGGTTGCTGAGGGATTAAGGTACTTCCCACAGTCAGAAATTGAGGTAGAAACCGGGTTTTTGGCAAAAATCCTGCATCAAGCCTGCAATCCCGATAAAAACCCGGTTTCTGAGGGATTAAGGT
>JBOFTL010000691.1:0-3363 GCA_051652045.1 Microcoleus sp.
CTACTTGTTCCGGTGGTTTTCCCGAGAAAAGATTCAGAGTGAAACTGACTGCAATTATCAAAACTGCTGCGACTGCTGCGTTCAAAATTGGATCGGGCAGTTTTTGACTCAGAGATCCGGGTAAGAGCGATCGAACTAGCCCTACAATACTTTGCCACAGCAAACCAACTTTTTGCAGCAAACTTTGACCGTCGCGCGCGGGCGCAGACTTGGGTGCAGGTTTTGCCGCCGCACCAGGTGCGGGAACATCGTTAGATGCTGTTTGAGATTGAGGTTGTTCCGAAATTGGCTGGTTTTGCGGTTCTTCTGACATTTTCTCTACCTTGGGACACTGCAAATTTGACATCCTCCCCCTTCTGAAGAGAGGGGGATTCAAAAAGGTTGTTCCAAGACGGGCTAAAGCCACATCTTCTTACCTTTTCTTCCTGTCTATACGGCTCTTAACTAGACGCTCAACTTTCGTCCTGCGTCCCCGCCAGACCGCCTCCACAGGCATTTTATTTAACGTTCAGGAAGTGTCCCTCCCCAAACGGACTTGCATATTTGTTTACGGAACAATCACTGTACCAGTTATGGCTGTATCGTGCAGGTCGCGTCACCATTACTTATTTCTTGGGTGATATTTGTCTCGACGATCCATGATGGGGCCCAGTTGCCCGGTAATAGTTTGATGAATTGATTATAGCAGAGAAACGACGGGTTAAAACCCGCTTCTGTCGCGTTTCATCCCCTCAAGAAAAGGTAGGGGTTCTCACGCTCCCATATTGTTCTGATAGATTTACTCGATCTACTTCAGCTTTAATTTATCATTGTGGTTAGTTCTAATTGAATCAAAGTCACTTGAGTATCAAACGCCGTTACTTTTTAATTTTAGGCAGCCTCAGCAGCTTGGGTATTGCCGGAGTCTGGAATCTACTGCGGCTGCGGACTTCCTGGGGTACAGATAGCGATGCTGCTTTCGCTTCCGACGCTGAGGTAGAAAAAGCGATCGTGCCTTTGCCAGCCTCACCGCCTATTTTACGCTTTATTTCGCTGGCCGACACGGGTACTGGTGCTGAAGGTCAATATGCTGTAGCTGCCGCGATGGCCGATTACCGCAGCGAAAATCCTTTTAATTTTGTTGTTCTTGCCGGTGACAATATCTACAATAACGGTGAAATTGAGAAAATTAATGCTGTTTTTGAGCGGCCTTATCAGCCCTTATTGCAGCAAGGTGTCAAGTTTTATGCTTGTTTGGGAAATCACGATATCCGTACTGATAACGGCGATCCGCAAGTTAAATATCCGGGTTTTAATATGCAGGGTCGCTACTATACTTTTAGACAAGATCCGGTACAGTTTTTTGCATTAGATACTAACTACAATGCTGACTGGGACAATCAGCTTGTTTGGCTGGAAAAAGAGTTGAGTCAAAGCACTGCACCTTGGAAAGTTGTGTTCGGCCACCACCAAATTTATTCCTCTGGCTTGTACGGATTGAATAAACCTTTTATTCAGACTTTAACGCCTTTGTTTAAAAAGTATGGGGTGCAACTTTATATCAACGGACACGAACACAGTTACGAACGAACCAGATCGATTGATGGCACGACTTATTTAATTTGCGGTGCTGGCGGTGGCACTCGTCCGGTGAAAAGTTCCGAGTGGACGGAATATTCTGCTAGCCGCCTTAGTTTTGCTGCATTTGATGTTTATGAAGACCGGATGTTTGTGAGTGCGATCGGTACTAACAAGCAAGTGTTCGATCGAGGAGTGATTCAAGTGCGATCGGCTTAATTCAGATTGTTTTTCCAGAAATATCAGATGAGTTGAATTATGTCAAGGTGTTGGGTGAATATATTTAACTTTGCCTGACCCCTTGAATTAATTTTTGTATTACCTCTTGACTTGACCTAAACTTCAACCTACAATGCATTGTTCTTCGATCGTAGTGCTAGAGGCGTCTAAGTGAAAAGCGATACGTTAGTAAAAGCGAAAATTAATCCGTTAGTAAGACCTTTCTTGAAGTGGGCAGGTGGTAAAAGGCAGTTATTGCCAGAAATTCTTAAGTATCGCCCTAAGCTGACAAATAAAAATACATACTATGAACCTTTCATAGGTGGAGGCGCACTCTTGTTTGAGTTACAACCCCAAAAAGCTGTTATCAATGATAGTAACAAAGAACTGATTAACTGCTATCAAGTGGTAAAAGAATCATTAGATGACCTGATGGAGGAATTAAAGAAGGATAAATACAGCAATAGCGAAACGTCTTATTATGACATGAGAGACTTAGATCGTTCAACTAAGAAATATGCAAATTTGTCGCCTGTGGAAAAAGCAGCCCGAATAATTTATCTAAATAAAACCTGCTACAATGGCTTATTTAGGGTAAATTCTCAAGGTCAGTTTAACGTGCCGTTTGGTAGGTATAAAAATCCAAATATTTTGGATGATGCTGTTTTAAGAGCCGTAAATAAATACTTAAGCTGCAATACTATAATCTTGTTGAATCAGGATTTTGAACAAGCTGTTAAAGATGCAAAAAAAGGGGATTTTATTTATTTAGACCCTCCTTACGATCCTGTTTCCGAAACTGCTTCTTTTACGGGGTATGATGTGAATGGCTTTAACAGAGACGAACAACAAAGGCTAAAAAAAGTTTTTGACGATCTAACTGAGAGAGATTGTAAGGTGATGCTGAGTAACTCTTGTACGGATTTTATTATGGATTTGTACAAGGATTATTACGCTCAAATCAAAAAAATTAAGGCAACGAGAAATATTAACTCAAATGCCTTAAAAAGAGGTACGATCGAGGAAGTATTAGTTTTAAATTACGAAGTTCAGGTTTGATAAATATGAGTCAAAATAATAAAGTGGCAAACGATATAACTTGGTGAAATTTATTTAAAAAGCATCAAATATTAGAAGAAGTAGTTAAAAATGGATGGTTTGAAATAGAATCTGCTCAAATTAATAAACAAAGAGAAAGCAGGCTGATGGCCAAGTTCGATCGCTCTGTTAATTTGCCTTACATCGATCGAACCGTTTAAGAGATCTTTTCTTCCTTCTTCCCTCTAACTTCTAATACACACTCAATAATTAATCCGTTACATCCGCTACAACATCCGCTACCACTTCTTCCTTCAACTGCCGCTGACATGAACTACTAATTCGCGGATGTGGCCTCGCTGGCGGTGTTCCCAAAGGTAAATTCCCTGCCAAGTTCCTAATAATAACCTACCGCGATCGATCGGAATTTGTTCGGAAGTATGAGTCAATGCAGTGCGAATGTGCGCCGGCATATCATCGGGCCCTTCGGCATCGTGAATGTAGTGCGGACCCTCGGGAACCAGTTTCGCTAAAAAGTTTGCCAAATCC
>JBOFTL010000692.1:0-4654 GCA_051652045.1 Microcoleus sp.
GAGACATCAATGCTGATGCGTAAGGCTGTAAGACTTCCGTGTTGACTGTACTCACTTTCTAGCCTCCCAGTAAGGCAATGCTGCGATCGATTAATTGGTGTTGAGCGTTCTCGTCCAAGCTAGTTTTTAACTGGCTTTCCACCTTTTCTAATGCCATAGCAGCGACTCTCGCTCTGAGTTGAGCTATTGCTCTTTCTCTTTCTGCTTCGAGCTCTTGACCTGCTGTTGCTTTCATGCGTTCAACTTCCTGCGCCGCTTGAGCTAGAATTGCTTCTTTTGCTACCTTAGCGTTTTCTTCAGCAGCGGCGCGAATCCGTTCCGCTTCTGCTTGGGCTTGAGTCAATTTTTGCTGTTGTTCTGCTAAAGCTGCTGCTGCATCTTTTTGGCGAGTTTCTGCTTCTTTAATTGCTTCTTCGATCGCGGTGCGTCTTTCGGTAAGAATGTTGCCCAAAAAGCCGCGCCCGAAGTAAAACAGCAATCCAATAACAATGCTCAGGTTAATCAGGTTGGTTTCTAAAATATCGAAATTTAAACCGAAACCACCTTCTGCGCTAGCTTCTGTGGCTAGCAATAAAACAGTCCCCATGATACTCTTCCATAATTGCGCGTGCAGGTCGGGCGAACCGATTTTAAATCTGAGAATTTACTTCAAATTTAAAACTGTTCGATCGAGCTATTTGACGAGTTCTGCGCCTAATAGCTTTTCCAAAATTTGTCGGCTCAAAGCATCTACTTCTTGTTCTAAAGAACGCATTGCCTCTTGCTTTTGCTGCTCTATTTCTTGGCCTGCTTTTTCTCGCGCCACTTGAGCTTCTTTTTGAGCTTCAGCTACTTTTGACGACGCGGTTTTTTGGGCATCTGCTTGAGCTGTCGCAATCACTGCTTGAGACTGTTTGCGAGTTTCTCCCAGTTTTTGTTCGTATTCCTGCGCTAATTTCTGAGCTTTTACCAAACGTTCTTGAGCCGACAGTTGAGTGTTGCGGATGTACTCATCTCGATCGTCCAGACTCTTGGTTAAAGGCTTATAGAAAACCGCATTCAGGACTACCATCAAAACTAGGAACTGCAGTGCCATAAAAGGCAAAGTTGCATCAAAATCAAACACTTTTAGTTCCTCCTTTGTGTTGGGGGCGGAAAGACATCCGCCCCGAGTTGCAGTCCTTCAGAATTAAGCGAAAGGATTAGCAAACAACAGCACCAATGCAATAACCAAACCGTAGATGGTCAGGGATTCCATGAATGCTAAGCTCAGCAGGAGAGTACCGCGAATTTTGCCTTCTGCTTCCGGCTGGCGGGCAATACCTTCTACTGCTTGACCTGAAGCATTACCTTGACCGATACCAGGTCCGATCGCGCCTAAACCAATAGCTAAACCAGCGGCGATTACAGAAGCAGCAGCAATTGTCGGATTCATGATAAATTTCCTTAACCTTAGTGTACAGAATGAGGGACAGATTTTGGGCAATCAGTCAGCAGTGCGAGCGTCCCCGCTCGCGAATTCAACGATCGATTATCAGTCAGCAGTGCGAGCGTCTCCGCTTGCTAACTAATTTTCTTGACTGTCGATCGCTGACTTTTACTATTTAGATTTTACCCAATTTGAGAGAGTTAATCGTGATGTTCGTCGCCGCCGTGTCCTTCCAATGCTTCGTGAATGTAAGCTCCGGCCAAGGTGGCAAATACCAAAGCTTGAATCGCACTGGTAAACAGACCCAACATCATTACAGGCAGTGGTACGAACAGGGGAACTAATAGCACTAGCACAGCTACTACTAATTCATCCGCTAAAATGTTACCAAATAAACGGAAGCTTAGTGACAGAGGCTTGGTGAAATCTTCCAAAATTGCGATCGGCAACAAAATTGGTGTCGGTTCGATGTACTTTGTAAAGTAACCCAAACCGCGCTTGCTGAAACCTGCATAAAAATATGCCAGAGAAGTCAGCAAAGCCAGCGCTACCGTCGTGTTGATGTCGTTAGTCGGCGCTGCTAGTTCGCCTTCTGGCAACTTAATTAGTTTCCAAGGAACTAAAGCCCCCGACCAATTCGATACAAAAATAAACAGGAACAATGTGCCAATAAAAGGCAGCCAGGGACGGTACTCTTTCTCGCCGAGTTGATTTCTAGCCAAGTCTCGAACGAATTCTAAGGCGTACTCCATGAAGTTTTGCATTCCGCGCGGAATTCTCTGCATATTGCGAGTTGCCGCTAAAGAAGCTATCAGGAGAAGAGCAATCACTATCCAGGAGGTGATAAATACCTGTCCGTGAACTTTCAGATTGCCGATGTGCCAGTAGAAATGCTTGCCAACTTCCAACTCAGCGAGGGGAAAAGCACTAAAGGCATTTAAGACATTTAGCATTTCCATTCACAAGAATTTCAGACAGTGGAGGTTTCACCGACTTCCGGACCCGTTTGCAGGGCCTGGATCGAATAGGCTTTGCAGCATATAAAACACGATCGCGCCTTTATATGTCAGAAATCCCAAAAATATGGGCAAAATCTGTAGCTGATTCCATTGAGTTGCTACTACAATCAACCCAATAAATACAGCAAACCGAGTTTTACTCAGACTCGTCTTTTGCGGGCCGAGGCGCTCAACGTCTTTAGCCAACATTCTCAAGTAAACCACACCTGCGATCGCCCCAAGTAAGTAATTGAGGGCAATGTTGAGGGTGTAAAAAATCCACACCGAGATAAAAATTATTCCCGCAAACGCGAGCGCGATTACAAACAACTGTTGTTGAAGTTTGTAGAAATCTTGCATGGCGGTGGACTCCGGTTCGGACGAACCTGTCTGAGAGATGTCCCCCGTTTCAGTGGTGGATTCGCTAGATCGATCTGACAAGGTTACTTGACTTTCAAAGCAGCCGGTGTTAGTTGACTCCCACTACAATTAATTCGGTTGAAACCGCCTTGTAGCGATAAGTGTGACGAGCGTTACAGTTCGCACACTTCGATCGAATGATACCACGCGCAGGTAACATAACTTAAAAAAAAATGAAATTTTTTGCTGGTTTCTGAGCAGAGCTCTTCTGAGGTAGCGGACTCCAGCAAGTGCGCCGCCATGCTTCGCAGCTTGACGGCAAAAGGCTTTGATGCTCCAAGCTGGATAATTTTTCACAGCTATTTGTAATGTAGGACCGATCGCCCGTCAGGAAAACTCAACTGTAACATTGTTGGGGCGATCGATTCGATATTGATTCTTCAGTCGGTTTTCAACCGACTTGGGCTATGAGACGGGGGTTTGAACCCCCGGCGGACTTTGGCACAGCCCAAAATTCAACGTCCCCAAAGCTTTCAGCACCCCATCGCACCTATAGCACAATTGGCAAGGACGATCGAGATTTCACGCATCCGTCACAGAATTGGTAAGGGCGATCGCACCAACAATTGGCAAGGGCGATCGAGATTTCAACGTCACCCAACCAACCCGCTGAGGGTGCAAAATTTAACCGTCACCCCAGAATACCGCCGGGGGTTGAAAACCCCCCGTCTCATAGCGTAAGTCCTCTGGAAGAGGACTGCAGAATCCCAACCAACGATATTGATTCTTCAGTCGGTTTTTAACTGAGATCTTGCACCTTTCTCAACAAAAAACCAGAACCCTCGATATTGCGTCGATCGAATAACCAAAAATCTACCTTTTCCAGGCTTAATGACATTGCTGCAAGATCTCAGTTTTTAACCGACTTTCGCTATGAGACGGGAGTTTGAACCCCCGGCGGGCGATCGAAGCAGACAAACAAGCTTTCTATTCGCATTTCCCATTTTTTTTCTCTTTACCTGTACGCATTGAACCGATCAAAGTTGAAACAATAACGCACCGTTTGATTTTAGAATTTTTGTAAATCACAGTAATTTTGCCTAATCGACCGTTGCTGGCTCCAATCCAGTTAAACTGCATTCGATAAGTTTTCTGCTTTTTATCAAAGTAGAAAGTTGTATTTTGCGTATCGATTTCGGCATTAGCAAAGGGCATAAGTTGCCAAGTTGGTTTAGCTTCGTCGGGATGCACGGAATATTCAATCCCTGCCGGAGTTTGCCTGAACAAAACTTCCCAAACCATTTTTTCTCTTTTAGCCGTGGATCTAGCTATTTGCAGTTGCCATTGCAATCTGTCAGCAGCCCGATCGACTTCGATCGACCGCATAAATTGCAGCCACCCAGGCGCTGCGATCGCTGCGAAAATTCCCGATAGTGCAACAACAATCAACTTTTCAATTAACGTAAATCCTAAATCATTTTTCATAGCTGCCAAAGGGCTTAACTATAGCAAATATAAATCACTACGGCTGAGTTAACGTCAAAAACCTTAAACTGCGCGGGTTAGACCCAGGAACGAACCCTGCGCTTCGCATTTCCAGGGGCTGGTTGGATAAAGCGCAGACATCCAACAGTATCAGTTGTAGGTTGGGTTGAGGAACGAAACCCAACATCATAAATTTGTTGTGTTGCGCTTAAATTGTAGGTTAGGTTGAGGCACGAAACCCAACATCATAAATCTGTTGGGTTACGCTACGCTCGGGCCCAACCTACAAAGGGGGATTTAGGGGGATTTCACAATTTTATTTCAAACCTTCCATCAAGCGCGATCGAGCAATTTCTAGCGCTTCTTTCAACTTGCTAGCATCCCGTCCTCCAGCTTGCGCCAA
>JBOFTL010000693.1:0-2517 GCA_051652045.1 Microcoleus sp.
CAGAGAACTAGCTACGCATTCTCTGGTAGGTCTTTAACTCTTGCCTTAAACGTAGTGATTTTATACACTTAGACTGGTCAACTAGGCTCTTTCAAGCCCCCACTATATCGGTACTCCGATTAGTGGTGGGTGGTTGACGATATTCTAAGACCCATTAACATCAGTATTAATTAACAAACCCTCTGCCGTTTTGTACAAATGAATATGTCTTTCAGCTAGCTGCCTGAGCGGCTTCCTCGATCGTAAATCAAGGCCGGGTTGAAAGCGATTGCTCGGGCAGTGCGAATCCTTCTGCCTGCTGGGTCAGCATATACTATTCCTGACTATCTTTGACGAGAAACTTAATCAAGTTTTACAATGCGATCGGATACCAGATAACAGCAACCAAAAAAATGAAACGGCGACAATTATTGCGTTACGGAAAGACGAGTTTGCTAGCAGCTTTAGCAACTGGTTTCGCATCAGGATGGGACAGCTATCAAGCTCAAACTGCTGGTACTTTATCCGTTCAGTGGTTGGGACACACCTGCTTTTTGTTCGCCGGAGGCGGTGCGAGGGTTTTGGTGAATCCTTTTCGTCCCATCGGCTGTACTGCTGGATACCGACCCCCGAAGGTACAAGCTGATTTGATTCTGATTGGCAGCAGATTGCTCGATGAGGGCGCGATCGATGGATTTTCGGGTAATCCAGGTCTTTTGTACGAACCGGGGTCCTATCAGTTCAACGGGCTGCGCATTCAAGGGATTAGAACGCAAAAAGACAGGCAGGGAGGACGGCGTTTCGGGACGAATGTAGCTTGGCTGTGGCAGCAAGCTGGAGTAAAAATTTTGCATTTAGGGGGACTGGCCGGACCCATTGGCATTGAGGAACAAATTTTGATCGGGAAGCCGGACTTAGTGCTGATTCCTGTCGGTGGCGGATCGAAAGCTTACACTCCGGAAGAAGCAAAACAAATTTTGCAACTTCTCAAGCCGAGAATGGTAATTCCCACTCATTTTAAAACCCAAGCCGCCGATCCTGCTGCCTGCGATTTAGTGTCGTTGGATGAATTTTTGGCTGTGATGGAAGGTACGCCGGTGCGCAGGTTGAATAACGACACGATTTCGATTTCACCAGCTAATTTGCCACAAAGCGGTTCGGCGATCGAGGTATTGAGTTATCGATTTAGCGGCTGAGCTTTGATGGGGAAATTTGCGCTATAGTAGGAGAGTTTTGAGTCGATGGGGAATGCTACAGGATTTACCCCTAATTTCGCATTCCCCAACCTTGCTTTTTTTGAAGATACGTCTAACATAAGAAGTCACGTTCACTGTCTGAAGTAACAAGGAAACTCAAGCATAATGAACAATCAAAATTTACCGAACTCGCTGAAAAAACTCGCCAGTTTCGCAGGAGCGATCGGCGCTAGCGCACTCATCGGTTTTCCAGCTTGGGCTCATTTCAATTCCAACAGCCGTGTCGATAATGCGAATCGCAGCCAACAAGTCGCACAAACACCAAGACCGGCAAACCAACCTACAACTACTGCGACAAAAGATATTGTCGCTATCGCATCCGGTGACGCTCAATTCAAGACTTTGACGCAAGCTTTGACAGCCGCAGGATTAGTTACAACCCTGAAAGGAACAGGTCCTTTTACTGTTTTCGCTCCGACTGATGCTGCATTTGCTGCTTTGCCAAAAGCAACTTTAGATGATTTGTTGAAACCTGCCAACAAAGCCAAACTTACCAAGATTTTGACTTATCACGTCGTTCCCGGTTCAGTTGTTTCTACCAGCCTGAAATCCGGTGACGTGAAAAGTGTTGAAGGCAGCCCGCTGAAAGTAACAGTTACTGGAGGGAAAGTTACAGTGGGTGGCGCAAATGTTGTGAAGGCTGATGTTAAAGCTAGCAATGGCGTGATTCACGTAATTGACAAGGTGCTGATTCCGCCCGATGCAGCGAAGTAAGACGATCGTTTTGAGATAAATTGACTGACAGTTAATTCATTGATAATGCTGCGCTTTGAGATAAAGCGCGGCATTTTTTATTGTTTAAAAAACTCAATATATTATCTTTCGATCGACCGAATCCGATACAATTAGCACGATCTCCTCAATATTCAAACCTAAAATTTAAAATTTAAAATAGTAACAATCCTCCAGGCCGTCTGCCGGAGGATTGTCACGACTATCTAGTCGGAATTTGCAATATTTATTAAGCAGCACGCTGAGTCAAAAGTCCCCAGATGAAAAGTAGGACGATCGCGCCGATCGCAGCAAACGCAATGCTGGGTATACTTAAGGCTCCATATGACGCTCCCGCCGCAGCGCTCGACCCAAATGCTTGACCTAAATAACCGCCTACTAGCGCACCGAGAATTCCTAAACCGGTCGTTGCGATGAAACCGCCTCCTTGATGTCCCGGATAAATAGCTTTGGCGATCGCGCCGGCAATCAGTCCTAAAACAATCCAAGCAATAATACCGCCCATTTCTTTTTCTCCTGAATTTTTAAACTGTTTTGTCTCTTGTCTGAT
>JBOFTL010000694.1:0-3042 GCA_051652045.1 Microcoleus sp.
CAGATTGGGCGAATTTATTGGCAGCAGTCGAACTTGAAGATATTGCGACAAAACCTTTTGCTGACTTATAGCTTATTTCAAGTTTTTAGAAACTTAAGTCAATTTATTTGTGTCAATTTGGTAGATGTAAAGTCGATCGATATATTCGATCGCCCGTCAAAAAATCTCTCTCAAAAATTTGGTTTATGGTCGATCGCCACCATCTAAGAAACCGGGTTTTTTCCTGGATTTTTGTAGGCTGAGCAAAGTCTGTAGAAAAAACCCGGTTTCTGGCCGATCGCCCAACATCTAAGAAAACGAGTTGTAGTACGTAGGTTGGGTAGAGCGAAGCGAAACCCAACGCTTAAATCTATTAAACGCTTAACTCTGTCAAACTCTCACGCGCTAAACTAAAATTGTTGGGTTTCGTGCCTCAACCCAACCTACGGCTAATCGATGAAAACCGATAGCATATTTTACAACATCTTCCAAGAATTCCCCTTTGTTTTCTTTGCCCTGCTGGGCATACCCGCCGATACCACCGATCGATACCAATTTACATCCCAAGAAATCAAACAATTAGCCTTTCGCCTAGATGGTTTATTTCTGCCAATAGTCGAAGACTCTCAACTCCCATTCTATATTGTAGAAGTCCAATTTCAACCCGATCCGAATCTGTACTACCGCCTATTTGCCGAATTATTCATCTATCTCAAACAATACCAACCGCCGTACCCTTGGCAGTTAGTAGTCATTTACCCAAATCGCCAAACAGAGAGAGAAAACAGCATCCACTTCCAGGAAATGCTCGAACTCCCGAAAATCAGCCGGATTTACCTGAATGAACTCAGCACGCCAGAAACTGGCTCTTTACCGATAAAATTGCTTAAACTGGTAATAGAACCAGAAAACACAGCCTCGGATTTAGCTATCGATTTAGCCAGACAAGCCCAAACCGAAATATCCGATATCGCCGTCAGGGAGAGTTTCATCAGCTTACTGGAAACTATAATTGTTTACAAGTTACCCCAAAAAAGCAGAGAGGAGATAGCCGCCATGTTCAGCCTGAGTGACTTAAAGCAAACCAGAGTTTATCAAGAGATTTTTGAAGAAGTACAAGCAGAAGCCAAACAGCGAGAAAAAGCTGCAATCCTCAGACTGTTTAATGTGGGATTAACTACAGAACAAATTGCTACAGTCTTTGACTTGCCTGTGGCCGAGGTAGCAGCGATTATCGCCCAATCTCAACAAGAACAAGCCGAGCAAAATTGATATAAGCACAGCGGGTTTATAACTTAATGATTGTCAGAAAAAATCATTGGTAAAACCCGCCCCCACAACGCTGGGTCTTATCGTACAAATTACTCTAAAAAATGAAAGAGGAGATAGCCGCCATGTTTAGCCTCAGTGACTTAAAGCAAACCAAAGTTTATCGAGAGATTTTTGAAGAGGTACAAGCCGAGTTACAAGCTCAAGATATCTCAAAAGGGCGATCGGCTGCATCCCGGTGTAACTAGCCTGTTGTTCAGTCTCTTAGCTGTAATAATTGTGGGCGCATTGGTAGCATGGAAAAATGGTAAATGGAAAATTAATGGTAAGTTTAAATTATTCAAGGGTAGTTTCTAATTTTTATAACTCGACTAAATTATTAGTTACTCTTGCTTGCATCAATGCAATTACCGCGCAACAAGTGCAAGCACAGCCAATCATTTCTGCCCCTGACGGTACGGGAACAACCGTCATTCAACAAGACAATATTTTCCAAATTCGCGACGGCAGTCTTTCCGGTGATTCAGTCAATCTTTTTCACAGCTTTCAACAATTCGGATTGAATGCCGGACAAACTGCTAACTTTCTTACCTCTCCCCAAATTCAAAATATTTTCGGGCGAATTGTCGGCGGCGATGCTTCGGTAATTAACGGGATTATTCAAGTTACGGGCGGTAATTCCAACCTATTTTTGATGAACCCCGCAGGCATCGTTTTCGGCCCCAACGCTCAACTCAATATTCCCGCTAGCTTCACCGCCACAACTGCTAACGGCATTCAATTTGGCGATGCCTGGTTTAACGCTACTGGTGTCAATAACTATCCGATTTTACTCGGCACTCCTACAGCTTTTGCTTTCACGATGCCGCAACCGGGTGCTATTTTAAATGCAGGCAATTTGAGCGTGCGATCGACTAATAATTTAACTTTAATTGGCGGCACAATTGCTAGTACGGCAGAACTGTCTGCACCGGGAGGAAAAATTACTTTGTTTGCAGTTCCTGGCAGAAATACCGTGCGCATTTCTCAAGAGGGACATTTGCTGAGTTTGGAAGTGCAATTGCCACAAGCAGCGGGAAATCAACCTGTAGATTGGCAGCAGAGAATCGCGACAATTCAAGAGTTACTGATAGCAAATCGCAACAGTTACGAACTGGGAATGGGTGTCAACGATCGCGGTCAAGCTTTTCTCAGGGTAACAAATTTGCCTGTAGAAACCGGAGATGTAGCTACAGCAAACATCAATACATCTCCCGTCGGGGTTCCCGCAATTGGCGGACCTGTCAACATCCAAGCAGTTGGTAATATTACAGTTCAAGGCAATATTAATACTTCGGCTAGTTCTAATACTAATGAGGCCGTAGGTGGGTCGGTTAATTTAGGAGCTGGCAGGAATATTACAGTTTCAGGCAATATTAATAGTTCTGCTTTTTCTGCTGCTGGAACTAACAGTCAGGGCGGTGATGTGAGTTTGCAAGCTGGGGAAAATATTTTAGTTAGGGGTAATATTGATGCTTCGGCAAATTCAGGGAGCGATCGAACTGCTAGCGGTCGTGTTAATTTATTACCTGAACGTGCAGCCAAACAATTAGATGACGATGACGATGACGATGACGATGATGATGGCATAGGATCGCCCGCACCCGCACCCACACCAGCTCCCGCACCAGCACCTGCGCCCGCACCCGCACCAGCGCCAGCACCAGCACCAGCGCCAGCACCTGCGCCAGCACCAGCACCTGCGCCAGCACCCGCGCCAGCACCCGCGCCAGCACCCGCGCCAGCACCTGCGCC
>JBOFTL010000695.1:0-3928 GCA_051652045.1 Microcoleus sp.
TGTTCGGGGAGCGAACGCAACACAGTTTTTTCTAATGGTGAAAAAAATCTTTCAGCAATCTCCTGATAAGGAATATTTGTGCGAATGCATTCAATATCTATGCCAATATTTCGATTTTCAGTAATAGCAATCAGAGCAATTCCGTGAGAGTGAGACAAGTTGAAACAAAGAGTATTCTTAGCGAGAGGGGAATCTAAAAAGGGTTTGCCATAGAGATTATATGCAAAGTTCAGAGTGCTGGGATTTATATCGAGATAGCGACTCAGAATTTCCCTTAGCGTCCCGCGACTAACAATAAATTGCTCTCGATCTTTTTGAAAGTAATAACGTTCCAATCTGTTCAGTTCGTCGGCAGAGAGATTCTGTTGTAAACTTTCCAAGCAAGATGCTGTTTGTTTCAAAAATACCCGCCACACATGAATTTCGTTGCTAGCCAATTTCAAATTTTTCTGTGGCGAATTCCATGAATAAATAGGAGTGACCATATACGAATTTGTGGCGTTGCTGGATTGAGGTACGATCGAGATCTATCGAGAGGTTCTTTATGTCAAGCACTGATGTAATGCTTGCGAGCTTTCTCCGGGCAAGAATCCTGCAGCAATAGCTTCATTCTGTTACCGATCGCCCCTACATTTGGTTCCAGCAAAATACCTAGATGGTCGCCCGGTATATCATAAATGGTCATGCCATCTTTGAGATAGGGTTTCCATCCCAGATCGGCATCGAGGTTGACATTTTCGAGTTCTTGAGAATCCAGTGCTCGAAACATGACTACCTTGCCATGATAAGGTTTCGGCACGTAAGCTCGTTCTGACTCATCAATCATTTGCTTTACCATTAAATACTCAATGGTGCAGTTTGACTGTTTGAGTTCTTTGGTCTTGCGGTATCGCGATATCATTTTGCGAATCATAATAGTGATTCGATCGACAACATTTGCCGATCGATCGAGGATGAGATTGATGATGTAACCTAGACCCTGTTCGGCAACTTTTTTGCTATGGAACCGCAGCCATCGATCGAAAGACACGGGCTTGTAAGCAGAGGGTAACATGGCATCAAACATGAACACAAAACTGGTTTCCTGTCCTCTAGCTGCCAATTGTTGAGCTACTTCAAAAGCAACAATACCCCCAAATGATAAACCACCTAGATAATAGGGGCCCTCTGGTTGAACCTTGACTAGCTCATTGATGTAATAGGATGCGATCTCCTCAATCCTGTTCGTCGGGCCATTGACCCCATCTTTAGTTAGAGCAATTAAGCCATAGACCGGCTGGTCCGGACTCAAATATGGAATTAAGGGATAATAAATAGAAACCCCTTCAAACAGAAATAGCGGTGGCTTAGAACCGTGGGGTTGAATCTCAACGAGGGAAAGGTTTTGTTTGGGGCTATTTGTTTGACGTAAAATCTGGGCAAGTTGTTTAATTGTTGGGGATGTGAAAATAGTAGATAGCGGTAAGCTTTGTTGAAAATTATGGTCAATTTGGTCAATCAAACGAGCAGCTAACAAGGACGTACCGCCTAAATCCATGAAATTATCGGTGGTGCCGATCGACTCAATATTAAATAGGTTTTTCCAAATTTTGAGGATTTGAGATTCTAGTCCATCAACAGGCAACACAACTTCACTATCCTGAACCAGATCGGCAACCTGCGGTGCTGGAAATGCCCCGCGATCGACCTTACCATTAGGCGTTATCGGGAAGTTTTCCATCACCACAATCGCTGCCGGAATCATATATGCCGGTAGCTTTGTTTGCAGGAAGGTTCGCAACGCAGGCCGATCGATTTGTTGTCCGTGCTTGGGAATGATATATGCCACTAAACGCCGTTCGCCCGGTACATCTTCCCGTGCCAAAACCATAGCTTTCTGCGTGGAAGGATATTTTTCCAAATAATTTTCAATCTCTAGTAGCTCGATCCGAAACCCTCGAATTTTTACCTGAAAATCGATCCGACCGATGAATTCTAATGTTCCGTTGGGTAAATAGCGGGCATTATCTCCAGTTTTGTAAAGTTTTGCCCCAGGTCGATCGCTAAATGGGTTAGGAATAAACTTACTGGCGGTGCGATCGGGCAAGTTGAGATATCCCCTAGCAAGTCCGGGACCTCCAATATACATTTCGCCAATCTCGCCATCTGGCAAGGCATTGAGGTTCTCATCCAGAATATAAATTTGGCTGTTGGGAAGGGGACGCCCGATCGGAATCTCTGCTTCACTGGGATCGTAGCCTTCAGCAATCGGGTCAAAAATAGTTGCCGTTACTGTAGTCTCAGTAGGTCCATAGGCATTTAGCCAACGAGGGTATTGCCCAACCTGTTGCAACCATTGAGCATAGATCGCCCGAGAGGCTTTTTCTCCACCCACAATTACCAATCTCACATTTGGCGGCATGGGAACCTGCAGCAATTCCAGTCCGCCGACGAGTCCGTGCCAAAAAGCAGTCGGCAGGTTCAGAACAGTAATTCGTTCTTGCTCGATAAAATCTAGGAATTGACGTGTGGAACTAATGCTGTCCTCAGTTCGCAACACGATAGTTGCACCGCTTACTAAGGATGGAAACACTTCCTCAACAATGATGTCAAAGCTCATGCTGGAGAATTGCAGGACTCGATCGCCCACCTGAAGGTCAAACGCTTGCACGATCGCCTTGCTGTGGTGTACCATGCCGCGATGTACGATCGCCACACCCTTGGGATTTCCCGTTGAACCAGATGTGTAAATAACGTAAGCCAAATCATCTGCCTGTGTCAGCATTGGCAGATTTTCAGTGCTGTATTGCCCTATTTCCTGCCAATCTTCATCCGGACAGATCGCGCGAGCTTTGCATTTGGGCAAAAATGGAACCAGATGCTTTTGAGTCAAAATGAATCGCACGTTAGCATCTTGTAATTTGTAAGCTCGACGTTCGTGGGGATAGGCCGGATCGATCGGCACATAGGCCGCACCAGCCTTCATCACTCCCAAAAAATAAATCACCATTTCCATGCAGCGATTCATGCAGATAGCAACCAGTTCGTCGGGTTGCACCCCTAACGCTTTGAGATAATGGGCAAGCTGGTTCGATCGTTGGTTTAAAGCACTGTAAGTTAATTCTTGTCCTTGAAAGGATAGGGCGATCGCATCAGGAGTCCGATCGACCTGCTCTTCAAACCATTGATGGATACTCGCATAGTTGGATTTTGTTTCTTCACTTTGACATTGTTGGACGCTGGAGATAGCGTGACTCGATGCTGGAACATCCACACAGAAATCTTGCAAACAATTGGGCGTATCAGTTTGATTGCAGGACGAGTCCGTATCGCTGCTTGTAAAAAAATTCTCAAGGTTCTTCATTAGAATAAAACTGACTCCTAAATTTTTTACAGATATTAATTGAAAAGCTCTTTTTACCTAATGTAACAATTGACACCCTAAATTCACAATCAGGAATAATGCAGATCCCACCAGCTTTTAGGTAACGTATTCTTGCAGTGAATTACGTAATTTTACTTAATTCATCTAATTTCAAATTTTAATTTTGTCGAACAAGGAGCGATTTAATTCACCCTAATAACTCCTAAAATTCATAGATTTCTAACGGTAAGTTGTCGGGATCTCTGAAAAATGTAAACCGTTTTCCTGTAATTTCGTCAAGACGAATTTCTTCTACTGCTACTTGTTGGGATTTCAAATAATTAACTGATGCTTCTATATCCTCTACTGCAAAAGCTAAATGTCTCAAACCGCAAGCTTCAGGATTGTTAACTCTTTCAGGAGGCTGAGGAAATGAGAAAAGCTCGATCGTCCCGCCGTTTCCCACGCGCAAATCTAGTTTGTAAGAATTTCGATCGCTGCGGAAAGTTTCTTTAATAATGGAACATCCCAAAATTTCTACATAAAATTTCTTTGACACTTCGTAGTTCGAGCAAATAATCGCTA
>JBOFTL010000696.1:0-18084 GCA_051652045.1 Microcoleus sp.
GCCATTGATACTTTACCCTTAAAATCTCGTCCGATCGCAATTGCTAGAGTGGAATCTTTACCGTGGTGAGAAATTAGGGCGCGAGTCAGAATGAAATAGGCGATCGCAGACAACAATAGTACAGTACCGTAAAGCGCAACGGGCAAAGCAGCAAAGTTATTTTCGCCCGTCCAGCCAGTGACAAAGGGAATTAGTGACAGCCAGAATAGCAGGTGCAAATTAGCCCACAAAACATTACCGTTAACCTGTCGGGCCGCCTGCAATAAGTGATGGTGGTTGTTCCAGTAGATTCCGAGATAAATAAAACTGAGTACGTAGCTGAGAAACACTGGAAATAACGGGCGCAATGCAGCTAGATCGGCTGCGTGAGGTATTTTCAATTCTAGCACCATAATGGTGAGAAGAATGGCGATTACAGCATCGCTGAAGGCTTCTAATCTTCCTTTGCTCATTTTTAATTTTCCTTGGCTGTTTGGTTAAAAATGTAATCTTACACCAATAATTGACTGAAAAAATTGACTGAAAAAATTGACTGCGATCGAACCAACAAAGCGCCTGAGAATCGATGCCCTAAAATCGCTGATTTGTAACGCGGTAAACTCTCCGAGTTTTCAACCATCACTGCTTCCGATTCTTAAACGCGCTCGATCGTGATATTGAATACATATTTTAACAATTCTATGTGTTACTGTCAAAACAATTTTGAGGATTCAGCCATCTCCTCGGGCATTGTATCTTTTAGATCTAGAAAAAACCTATGTATCGATTCCAAATTATCGGACACACCCGCACTGGTGAATCTATCGGTATAGTCGGTTCTACACCTGAATTAGGACAGTGGGATATTACGCGATGCGTACATCTAAATACCAGTGCCGATCGCTATCCTTTATGGTATGTAGATATAGACATTCAGCCATCTCTGGATCTGCGACAACATACTGTCGATCGCCAGCAAATTGAATATAAATACGTGTATATTGATGCCAGCGGTACCGTCACATGGGAAGCATTGGGTAAGAATCGCTGGATACCGATCGACCCCAACCATAAATCCAGCAATATTGTAGTAGATGATGGCGCAGTTGGTTACTTGCAACCTTATCCGTTCGGATACCTGGAAACACCTGCAGAGAAGCATCTCTTAAACCAAAAATCTGAAGGTCTAAAAATCGTTACGATCGGCAGTTCTGTGGCCGAGGGACATAAAGCGTGGATGTTCAAAGGTTGGGCTTTTCAGTTAGCAGAATCTTTGCAGGAAAAATACGGACATCAACTCGTCAATCTGTCAGAAGCTGGGGCAAATGTTAGCAGAACAATCGATCGTTTTCCCTCGGTAGTTTCTCCAGAAAAACCTGATGTGGTAATTATTGCCCTTTCTCTCGGTAACGAAGGGTTGGCCTACTGTCGCCCCCACGAACGGCGGCGGGCACAGCGGCGGTTTGAAAGCGGCTTGCAGCAGTTAGTGAAAATGACGCGGGCTTTAGGAGCCCGTCCGATTTTGGGCGGAGTATATCCCCACGGTGACTACAACCCCGAACATTATTGGCTGCTGCGAGATACCCACCACCGGATGTTAACTTGGGGCGTCCCGGTATTGGATTGGTTGGGAGTATTAGATGACGGACGAGGACGTTGGAAACAGGGAATATCTTTCGATCCGTCTCATCCAAATACGATCGGTCACAATCTAATGTATGGGGCGATCGATCTCAACTTATTTGCGATCGATAAAGACGAATTGGCAAGAGAAAAACACTACTTTTCTCAACCAGAAGAAGTTCCTGTTTTTACTGATAAAGTAGGTTTTCAAGTCTCTGCTTGTCTGGAGGAACAGCGCTTGCGGATTGTCAATTCATCTCCTTACAATTACACGATCGCTCCCTATTGGCAAGCAATGCAAATTGCACTGCAAAAGAAAGCAGGATTGATGCGGGGAATCTACATTGCTAAAAATGTCAATTCAGGGATGCCACCTTTCTTTGCTGTGCAGGAAAATGGCGCGATCGAAACTACAATAGAAATTCCCCCCGGTGCCGACTTAGAATACACTTCCGCTTTCAGTTTATTTGCACCGAACAACTCGCAACTGTTGTTTTACGACGGCAATTTGGGAATTTTGAAATTAGACGATCGCCGCCTGTGGATTATCAACGAATCCGACAAAGAATACAACATCCAACCGATGTGGAAAGAGGTGCGCGATTTACTCAAAGCCATGCCATCGGGTGTCTATGACGATCCGCTGCATCCCGACGCACCTTTTAGCACCATGATGATAGGCAAAAACGGACTTGAAAGTCGAGTGAAAGCACCGCCTAAGTCTGCTGTTTTGTTCCAATATAAATGTCAATTATCCGACATCAGCCGCGTGGCAATTTTGCCGCTGGGCGATCGGTGTGCGGTGCGCATGATGCTGTATAAAATGGAGTACGACGGTCCTGCTTTTCCCTTCGATTTGACGCGCACTACTAAGATTGGAGATGTTGCTGACGCGATCGAATGCGGTTTTTATGATATGTGGAATCCTGCTTTTTTGCACTATAGTGCCGAAGCGGGCAGAATTTATCACAGCAAGTGGTCCGGTCTTTCTTTTGCCCATGAAGTTGAAGATACAGACGATCCCGTACATAATATGTATCCGGTATACGAACGGATGCGTCAGCGGTATACTGCACGTTCCGAAAGGTTTTGGTACGCAATTAAACACGCCGATAAAGTGCTGTTTGTTCGCACTGGAATTGCCGATCGAAATGGCGCGATCGATCTAATTGACAAACTTGAATATAAATGTCAGGGGAAACCTTTTCAATTATTGCTGCTGTCTCCCCAGTCTTCCGATGAATTTGCAGGTATCGATCGCGTGCTGCATTACAATGTGGAGTTTAATCCCGATCGAATGTATGAAGATTTGGGACACTGGATGTACTGTACGGATGTGATGCGAGGAATTTTGGAGTCGATCGGGGTTTCTAGCAAAAACCTGTTTTGGTGTCCGCCTAATGTACCGAGAAATCAATAAGTAATCAAGAGATCTCGTCTTTTTTGACTTATTCCAAAGGGGCGATCTCTCTTATTTGAGAAAGAGGAATTAAGGGCGATCGACCTTTCTTAAGAAAGAGGAGGAAAGGTCGATCTCTCTTGTTTGAGAAAGAGGAATTAAGGGCGATCGCCCTTATTGACTAATGCTAAAGGGGCGATCGCACTTTTCCCCAAAACCCAAATTCATCTCAACGAGACAATCTTTGTTTGCGTTTGCGCACAACACCGACAAGGAAAGAACCGGAAGCAAACAAACCTAACATCATAGAAGGTTCGGGAACAGCTTCAGCTTCGTTAAGGAGTGCGTGCATATTGAAATTAGCTGTCTCCGTGTTGAAGTCGAGTTGCAGTGGAAATGCAGCAGGATTAGTCGGATCGACATTCAGGCCGGTAACGCTAAATTCTTTGACACCGCTACCGAGGAGCAAGTTGCCTAGTAACTGGCTGTAATTGCTAAAGTTAACGCTATTTCCGGCGGTAAACTCACCCAAAATAACGTCTTTTACTAACACAGTAAAAGGCTTAGCAAAACCCGTGGGGAAATCAATAATCTCCGTAAACACAGAGTCGGAAGTCATCTCGTAGCGAAAACCATAAGCTGTCGGCGGATCGTACCAATCCCCCCTGCGACCGCCTATAAATTCCCACATATTGGGTCGAGTTACAGTTGGCATAATGGGATTTTGTTGAGATGCACCGGGTATCCGTGGATTCCAAGGTTCGCATCGAGATCCGAAAGCAGTACGGCAGCGATCGACCCACCACCAACCGGGTTCTCTAATAGATATAGGCGACATTACTGAGGGAGATAGACGATCGCCAATGGGTTTAGGAGTGGGCTCGTTGGGCTGCACAACTCTTGAACCGTTTGTGTGGTAAACCCATTTTTGTTGACCGCTTTCGACAGTAACAATCCAACCGTCAACTAAGGCCATCGTACAGAATGTATTTGGTTGTTTCCGCCCCATGCAACCATCAGGCCATGTGACTTCTCGAACGCTAGTAATTCGCAAGTTAGAAACTGGTAAACCTGAATTTTGAGTGGCATTTGTTAAAACTAGAGTGGCTACTGATTCGGGTAATGCAGATGTTGGGATTGTGCGATCGCGAGAAATTACCCCTTCAGCTTTAGCTGGAACTGATTGGGGGAGAGAAAGGACGATCGCGCCCAACAGACTTAAGCCGAAGTTGATGGGAGAGAATTTGTTGGTAAGAGCAGATGCAGGCATAATGATGATTTTTTGAATGGTTGAAAATTGACAGTTGGGGAGAGGGAAAGGTTGAGGGGGCGATCGCGCTTTATTTCAGGAGGGGAAAGAAAGGGCGATCGCCTCAATATCTAACTTGGAACTACAGCTACCAGCGGAATAATGATTTGGCTGCATTGAAACCGTTAGAAATGGTATTGGTGACAGTGTTAACTGCTTGAGCAGCCTTGTTATAGGTTTCAGTCACAACCTTCTTACCAGTCTCATAGGTGTTAGCTACAAAGTTTTTCACCTCCTGATAAGCTTTCTTGCCAGTATCAATCACATTATTGACAATTTGCTTACCAGTATCAATGACATTATTAACAAACTGCTTGGCTCCGTTAATAATGTTGCCTACCGTTTTGACAGCTTTCTGAGCATAGTTTGCAACCTGTTTAGCAACTTTAGATACTTGCTGGACAACAGGATTTTGAGCAACCTTGTTGACTACATTGTTAACTACCTTCTGAGCAGCTTCTTTTAGCTTTTGCTGAGACTGCTGAACAATCTGGGTTGTTTGTTTTGTCACTTCCTGTTTAAAAGTTTGATAGGCAACCTTTACTTGCTGTACGGTAGCTGTTGCATTCTGATAGGCTACCTTGGCTGCGGTGGCTGCTACCTTAGCCTTTTCTAGTTCTGCTTTGGCTTTTGCTTTAGCCGCTTCAAAGGCGTTGGTAGTAAAAGATGAGATGGCATTAAAACCATCTTCTAAAGGTTTTGTAAGAGGCTTGACTGTTGTATCCCAGTTGTCGTTGACCCAACTTCCCGCTAATGAGCCTAAATAGCCACCAACAAAACCTCCTACTATTGTTGCACCTGGAATAGGAATAAAGGAAAATAAAGCTCCTCCTGCTAGAGTTCCTAAAGTGTCAAATGCTCCCTTAACAGCTACCTCGCGCTGCTTAGTAGGATCTGAAGCAGTAAAAAACTCATATGCTAAAGGAGCAAGTCCGAGTGCTGCCCCAAAAACACCCGCACCTTTTGCCGCTTTAGCATAAATATTACCGAATTTAGTGGGGTTAATACCTAACTTTGCAACTTGTGCAGAGAAACGAGGTTGTTTTAAATCGGGTAGAATGAATCCAGTTTTGCCAGGGCTTTTGACTGTTCCATAAGCCAAAACATCGTCCCATTTGTCTGAGATATTTTTGAAGGCACTTAGACCGTCATCAATATTTTTTGAAAAATTTCCAAAACGGGGTAAAACAAAACCTTTATTACCTGGAGATACAGCTTCATAGGCAAGCTTCTGACCAACGGTAGATAGGAATTGTTGACTGTTTCCCAGCCCAAGTAAAAAAGCTGTCTGCTCTAAAGATCTCTTCATGAGATCGGGATGCAAAAACTTGTCAGCCAGATACCCAACAGGTGTTTTTTCATTAGTCGGATCAAACAACTGCTCATAAAAAGCAGGTTTTCCATCAGGCTGTATTAACAAACTCCCTTTAGGAAACTGATACACAGCTACACCATTACTGATATAGCTCCCTAGTAGTGCACCTAAATCACCTACTTTTGGAGCAACTTCGCTGATGGCGGCTTGCAGTTGCTCCTGTCGGCGACGCTGTTCTTCCAAAATCCGTCGCAGTTCCTCCTCAATCCGCCGACGAGCTTCCTCTTCAGCGCGACGACGAGCTTCTTCTTCAGCGCGACGTTGTTCTGCCTCTAGTCGTCGCAGTTCATCTTCGGCACGACGGGCTTCATCTTCAGCGCGACGAACTTCATCTTCAGCGCGACGGGCATCTTCTTCAGCGCGACGAATTGCATCCTGCTGTTGACGCTCTTGTTGAGCGCGCTCAGGAGTATTATCGATATACAGAGCGGACATCCAGTTGTTTGTGCCAGCAATCTTATACCAACGGCTACTTCCACCTCCTGGCATGGATGGATCGGGAACCCAACCACCGTTGTCTTCATAAGCATCAAAATCAATGGCATCTCCAGGGTATTTGAGGCCAACTTCTGTAAACCTAGTACCAGGGCCAGAACGTATCCTCAACCATCCTGTCTGCGTCACATATCCAGCATTCATCAGGCGACCTGTGAAACTTGGAACTGAAACGGCAACTTCACGTTCTCCGGGGGTAACTTTCCCTTCTCCACTCCAAGTCAAAGGAGACTGGATTGGTTGTGGTTGATAGGCTTGAGGTTTAACGCGCTTCGCCAGTTCTACTGCTGCTGCTATATTTACCAAACCCGATCCTGTTTCTAAATCCCAACCAGGTTTGTTGAGATCGACAGCCGTTTGTTTGAGAATTTCTTTGACCTGAAAGTAGCTTAAGCCTGGATTTGCTGCCCAAACTTGGGAAACTGCACCTGTCACCTTTGCTGCTGCAACTGATGTGCCGGCCATTTCGCCAATACCCAAGTCGAGAGGAATGGAGAAATCGAGATTTGTCTCGGTTGGCGTGTCGGTTTTAAAACCTGCTTCTTCCAGAATTTCTTGAGCTTTAATAAGGTTATCGGCTAAATCCCCATCAAAGGCATCCACAAATTTGCTAAGTGCGTCTACGCTGGCACCATAATAGCCATCCACATACTCTAAAGCTATCTTTTCGCTAGCAGCACCCAGATAATCTTTGAGAAGTTGGTCAATTTCCTTGGTGGCTTCATCGTAAACTTGCCGTTCTTCAGGAGTTAAACTTTCTAACTCTTGCTCGTCATTTTCCGATTCTTTACCGTCACTGAAAGCCCCAAATACTTCCTCAAAAGTAGTTCGGGCATTTGCAGACATTTCATCTTCTGGCGCTTCCTCATCGCCAATCATTTGCTTGAGATTAACGCCTTCACCTACTGTTGAGAGAATTTGCTCGTTAGGCGTACCGCCGCGGGCCACAAAGTCTAAACCATACCCAAAACTAGAGTAGTCAGCCCGATCGCCATTGTAGTTAATTGACCCAACAGTAATAATGTTGTCAAACTCCTGAGAAGCTTGACCGAGGGCAGACATAGTTCCCCCGTTATTGCCAGCCGCAACGACAATCATCACTCCATTCTGACGGGCATATTCGATCGCCTGCCGTTCTTGAGGTGTTAATTCGTAGCGAGTGGTCACGCTACCATCAGGATTAGTTTGAGTCAAGTCAAAGCTAAGATTTACCACTGCTTTCGGTTGTCCAGATGCCTTCGCAGCATCGACAAATTCCCGCAGAGATTCTGCCCACTTACCCGAACCAATGGCACGGCCCAACCAAATTGAAGCATCATCATTCATGCCGTCAATACCGATGCCATTGCCTTGAGTCGCGCCAATTATCCCCAATACATGAGTGCCGTGTTCGCTGCCTTCAGCACCTAGTAATGGATCGTTGTCATTGTCAACGCGATCGCGCCCCAAGATAATCCGTTTGTAGTCAATATCTGGATTCTTGCCATTAAATCCCGTATCGATAATGCCAATTAAAGGCTGATTTTTCTTATCGACATCCAGCCACACGATCGGAACATCAGTATCGATCGCCGGCGTGACTTTTGCTAAATTGACTGCTGCTGGAATATTCAACAGTCCAGAACCAGTTTCAAAATCCCAATTTGGTGTCTTCAAGTCTGTAGCAGTGCGTTGAATAATATCAACGACTTGGCGATAGCTGAGCTTGGGATTCGCCGCCCAAACTTGAGAAGCTGCACCAGCTACCTTATTAGCTGCTACAGAGGTATTGAAAGTTTCGCCACTGCCACCGTCAGCCAAGATATCTAGAGCATAGCCGCTTCCCGAAGTATTCGCCAAATCGTAAGCTTTCGATGCGGCTATTGAGTCATTAACTCGTTTAGCTGCCCCAACAGTCATAATGTTGTCAAATTCCAAGGAAATGTCACCGAGGGCAGACATTGTTTCGGGTTCTTCCCCAGCAGGAATTACAACTAAAACGTTATGTTTCTGAGCGTATGCTAGTGCATCTCTTTCCGCTTGTGTCAGTTCGTAGCGAGGAGTAATACTGCCATCTTTGTTGACTTCTGTCAAATTAAAATTGAGACTAACAATCGCATTTGGTTGTCCCGATGCTTTGGCAGTATCTACATATTCAATCAGCGATTTTGCCCATTCTTCAGAAGAAGCAGGTGCGCGACCTACCACTAAAGGAGCATTTTTATTGATTTGCTCAATAATTCCTAAAGCAGTAAAATCTGGATTGGTGCCTGTATCCACAGATACCAAGGGATTTGCATCATTTTCAACTCTGTCTTTGGCTAACGTAATTTGCGAATAATCAATCTTGGGATTATTCTGACTGAAGCCATTTTCATTGAAGATCCCAACTAAAGGCTGAGCGACTTTGGGAAATTCAAACTGTACAGTCTCGACTGGTTTAGGCGCGACTTGCACAACCATATCTTCCAGTCGCGAAATCAACGCCACTGTATTATCTGAAATAGGAGTCGATCGAGCTTGTTCTTGCAACTTTTGAGTCAGCGTTTCCAAACGAGCAACTGAAGTGCGATCGATCGCATTCTCCTCAACAGCATCAGCACCACTCAAATCAATTAAACGCTGCTTAATACTTTCCAATCGAGCAAACCAATCATCATTGACAACATTCTTGTTTTGTGCTACTTCCTCCTTAACTGTTTCATTCACCGCAGCAGTAGAATTATCATCGGTTGATTTTTCAACGTTTGTAGAAACTGGCAATGACTCTTTCGGTGCAGCATCATCAACACCCGCAGTTTCAGTCTCAGTAACTGTCTCCTTATTCTGCGACTCTGCACCAGAATTTGTATTGACAACTGGCATAGTTTCTTGTTGTGTCGGCGTTTTCGCTGGTAAAACTTCCGGTTTTGTTTCTACTTTCTGAGTTGGTGTAGTTGCACCAACTTCCGTCTTAACAGTAGATTTGTCTGGAAAAGTTTCCGCTGCTGGCGTTTCATTAACTTTGTCTTTTACCTCAGTTACTACCGCTGGTTTCGACTCTTCTTTTGCCGGACTTTCTGCTGGCACAACTTCCGGTTTTGTCTCTGCTTTTTCAGTTGCCGTAACTTGCGTCTCAACATTAGATTTGTCAGTCAAAGTTTCCGCTGCTGGCACTTCAGTAACTTTGTCTTCTACCTCAGTTGCCGCTGGAGGAACAGGCGTTTTTTCAACTGGTAATTTTTCAGTCGAATCCACCTCAGTATCTTTGCCAGCAGTTGATGTATTTGTCGCATCTGTCGGCTTTGTATCTACCTTCTCCGCTGTTTCAACTTTCGTCGCATCCACAGAATTATTCGCAGTATCTTTGACTTTTTCCTCAGCCGTCACTGTTGTAGTAGCAGGCTTTTCCTCCACCTTATCGGTTGCTGCAACCTTCGTTTCATCAGTAGTATTTTTGTCGGTAGCAGCCGCAGGTGCAGGAATTTTCGGAGTTTCTTTCTCAGAAGTAGATGGAGTTAAAATTTGCTTTTCTAACTCATCAATTGCATCCGATATTTCCCCTTTTAAATTAGGTTTAGTTTCCGGTTCCGGGGTGATATAAGGTTTGGCATAAGCAATAACTGCTTTGCCCAAATCCGTTTGACGCCAATCTTTATCTGGATTAACCACAATATCCATCAAGGCTGCTTTACCTTTAGCACCCCGAATTTGGAAAACGATATCGTTGTAATCCTTGTCAGTCCCTAAATCGAACCGCAAATCCTCCATTGTAAAGGTATTGCCTTCTCCCGTAACATCGGCAATTTGACCTAAATGAAATCCTTCGTGAGGATTTGCCGTTGCCATTGAGAATAAAGGACGTTTGTCGCCTCCAAAACTTGGATAGTCATACAGGAATTTAACCGTATCGTTAGGCACCATCATGATGCCAAATTCATCTCCCGGAGTCATCGAAAAAGTCTTGACTCCTAAATACGCTCCTTCATTGAAATTGCCTTCAGGTACATTACCGGAAAATCTCGCACCTTCACTCAAATCATCAATTACGATATGACCTTTTTCCGAGTTACTCATTGCCCTCGAAGCAGCTTCTTTGAAAAACTCTGGGGAACCCGGTACAAACTTATCCATGCCTTTAAGGCTGATAATCGCTAATTGCCCCCGGTACAAACCGCCGTCTAATAGGTAATCGATGCTGACTTTCCCAGTGCTGTCAACAACAAATACCCCGGATGTAAATGGATTCGCTGCTGTTAGTTCTTTGTTCGTTGGTGGCTCTATTTTTTCTGTGGTTTCAGCAGTTGGAACTGCGGTATTTGCATTCTCTGTTTTTTTATCTTCCCCGTTATTGGTAGCAGTATTTGATTTTTCTTCTGGCTTGCTGGCATCTGGAACAGCAGCTACAGTTTCGCTTGTTTTTGGATCTTTACTGGCAACTGTTTGGCCTGCTATTGCAGGTTTTTCTGGTTCTGTTTCGATGGTGGTTTCGGCACTGGTAGTAACTGGTTTTTCGGTAGTTTCTGATGTTGTCGGTGCCTTCGCGATCGCGGAATTGCTAGTAACTGGTTTTTCGGTAGTTGTTGCTGTTGTCGTTGAAGTCTCCGTTACAGTTTTTTCTTCAGATGTGATGCTGGTTTCGGAATTGCTAGTAACTGGTTTTTCGGTGGTTGTTTCTGTTGCCGTTACAGTTTCTGTTACAGTTTTTTCTGGGGATTTGATACTGGTTTCGGAACTGCTACTAACTGATTTATCGGTAGTTGCTGATGTGGCAGATGCCGTAGCTGTTACAGTTTTTTCTGCGGATGTGATGTTGGTTTCGGAAGTGCTACTAACTACTTTATCGGTATTTGCTGATGTGGCAGATGCAGTGGCTGTTACAGTTTTTTCTGGTTCAGATTTTGCAGTTATTTCCGAAGTGCTGCTAACTGGTTTTTCGGTAGTTGCTGTTTTCGCTTCTGCGGTGACAGTTTTGTCACCGACAGCATCTCCTGTAATGACATCTTTGTTATCAGTGGTTTTTTCTAAAGTTGTGGCATTGTTTGAGGTAAGTGAAGAATCTGATTTGGCACCGGTGAGGGTGTCTGCTGCTGATGTTGTTTGAGTCTCAGTTGGTGCTAAATTCAGCGTGTATTTGATGTCGCCTGTGACTTGCAAAACTTTGAGCGTATACTCTCCGGCAATTAAGCTGTCAGCATTAATTGTTTCGGCGGCATTTCCTGGGTTGGTGGAACTGTAAATGGTTGCGCCGCTGTTGTTTAATAAGAATATGTCGGCATTCCCGCTTAAATTGTCGATCGCAAATTTGAAGCTGCCCGGACTGGTGATGTTAAATTTGTACAAATCGTAGATATTAGTAGTGCCAATGCTACCCGTGTAGCTTGTGCTGTCAGTCAACGCCCCGATATTAAGTTCAGTCATGTGTACCCCAGATAAATAGTTGGTTGAATACGCCCTCAAAGATATATCTGGGGGAAATTGAGGGTTTTATGCAAAATCCGGAATATTGTTACATTTCTTTACATTAGGGGTACGATCGCCCTTCGTTTCGTGCGTCAGTACCAAAGAAACCGGGTTTTTGCTGGAGTTTGTCGTCTGTAGCTAAGTTTTCTCGAAAAAACCCGGTTTCTGACTCCTGGCATACCAAAGAAACCAGGTTTTTTGCCGGAGTCTGTGGGCTGCGATCGACTATTATCGAAAAAACCCGGTTTCTGACTGTTCGCGTGTCGGGGACTGTAAGATTGAAAGTCGATCGGAACTCTCAAAGCCTTTCTAATATATGATGTGCTAAAATTAGTCCTAGGTAAACAAACATGAAGCTGAAAGAAATAGTCAGCGATCTCGTTATCGATCCTCGAAAATTAACAGAGTATGCTCTTAATTCAGATAATCCAGTTGGTAGCGATAAGGCTATAATATTTCAGCGTTGTTTAGGATTCGATCGAGAAAACTACGAATTCCTATTAACACAGATTTCAGCTAAAACTCTTGATGCTGAAGCAATTTTAGGACTAAGTGACAAACACGGACAGCGCTATACCGTAGACTTGGAAATTATGGGAACACAAGGGCAGCAGGAGATTGTTCGTACAGGTTGGATCGTAGAACCAGGTAGTAATGTGGCGAGATTAGTAACACTATTCGTTCGGAGGTAAGCGCGCTCGTGGCAGAATTATTTGATGTAGTTGAATTATTAGTAACATTGCCCGACAAAAATTTGCACGTAGGTGCGAGAGGGGCAATTGTCGATCGCTATGATGATGGAACTTACGAAGTAGAATTTAGTAATAGCTATGGCGAAACAATAGATTTATGCGTGCTGTCGGCAGAGCAATTTTTAGTGGTTTGGAAAGCCAAAGAAAACCGTTGGTTGTCTGCATCTGAACTCTTAGCTGCAATGGTGGAACGCTTGTCTGAGGAACGCCAGCAACAAGTTTTAGAGTTTGCACGTTCTTTGTCTGGGAGATAGCGATTTGCGATCGGGACACTCTCGCCATCTTTTTATATAAATAGAGCAATGGATAAACTAGCTTTTTATCGATCGACAATTAAAACTATTATCGACCGCTACGCCGAACTCCAAAATGGTAGCAGCATAGTCGCAACTGTGCCGATTTGCGATAACGAGGGCGATAACTATTTGTTGATGGCATCTGCCCGAATAGTTCCGGGCGAGTGCATTCAATTGGTTTTCACTTGCGGATTCGCAACGATAAAATTTGGATTTAGTGGGATGGTACAGAAGAAGGTGTAGCTCTAGAATTGCTCGATCTTGGAGTTGATAAGCAAGACATTGTGCTGGGATTTTACAGACCAGAAAAGCGAGTGCTAACTGAGTTTGCAAGTGCCTGAAATTAATCTATATTACCGTTCAAATATTCTGTGAAATAAACGATATATCGCTCTTTTTTGAACAACAGCAATATTGTTTTATATCGGTTATTTTCAGAGTTATGACAGGAATTAGACAAACTCTGCACTTGAATTTAAAAGTGATGAATCGACTAATGTACCCCTGTATGTCACAATAGAGGACTGTCATTAGAGTAAAGAATTTATTGTGAGTCCTACTGCCGAAGTCAGCAATACCTTGAATGCGGGCGCTTTACCAATTGTTACCGCCCCCCGCCGCCCCGTGTTTCCCTTCACTGCGATTGTCGGGCAGGAGGAGATGAAACTCGCGCTGCTGTTGAATGTCATCGATCCGAAAATTGGTGGCGTGATGATCATGGGCGATCGCGGTACTGGTAAATCTACCACGATCCGCGCCCTCGCGGACTTGCTGCCGGAAATTGAGGTAGTGGCGGACGATCCTTTTAACAGCCATCCCAGCGATCCGGATTTGATGAGCGATGAAGTGCGCGATCGCTCTTTGTCTCAAGCTGACATTAAGATAGCACGCCAAAAAGTCCAAATGGTAGATTTACCTTTGGGCGCTACCGAAGACCGAGTTTGCGGTACGATCGACATTGAAAAAGCTCTTTCTGAAGGTGTTAAAGCTTTTGAACCCGGCCTTTTAGCTAAAGCAAATCGCGGCATTCTTTACGTCGATGAAGTCAATTTGCTCGACGATCATTTAGTCGATGTTTTACTCGACTCCGCCGCAAGCGGTTGGAATACTGTAGAAAGAGAAGGCATTTCGATCCGCCACCCGGCTAAATTTATTCTAATCGGTTCCGGCAACCCAGAAGAAGGAGAATTGCGACCGCAATTGCTCGATCGATTCGGGATGCACGCCGAAATTCGCACTGTAAAAGACCCGAATTTAAGAGTAGAAATTGTCGAACAGCGATCGAGTTTCGACCAAAATCCGCCGGAGTTTCTGTCGAAATACCAACGCGAACAAGATGAAATGCAGCAAACTTTGGTAGACGCCCAGGAAAGGCTGAAATCGGTAAATATCGATCGCGATTTGCGAGTCAAAATTTCTCAAGTTTGCGCCGAATTGGACGTAGACGGCTTGCGGGGAGATTTGGTGACAAATCGGGCTGCGAAAGCTTTGACAGCTTTGGAAGGCCGCACTGAGGTAACGGTTGATGACATTCGCCGGGTGATGACTCTATGTTTGCGGCACCGGTTGCGGAAAGATCCGCTAGAATCGATCGATTCGGGTTATAAAGTAACTAAAGTGTTCGATCGAGTATTCGGCCTAGAAACCGACTCATAGTCAAAATTTAAATCCTCAAATTAGAACAACATCTTAGTCCGCGCAAGCGGACTTCGTTTGCGGAACCCCGAATTCTATTCGGTAAGCTCTAAAATGAGAATAACATCTTAGTCCGCGCAGGCGGGCTTCGTTTGCGGAGCCCCGAATTCTATTCGGTAAACTCTAAAATGAGAATAACATCTTAGTCCGCGCAGGCGGACTTCGTTCGTGTAGCCCCGAATTCTATTCGGCGGGCTTAATTCGTTATTCGTTTGCCGGACCCCGAATTCTATTCGGCGGGCTTAATTCGTTATTCGTTCGTGGAACATCGGAATTCTATTCGGCGGGCTTAATTCGTTATTCGTTTGTGTAGCCCCGAATTTTATTCGGCGGGCTTAATCGATTCAAGATTTGAGATTCAAAAATGCGCCCCCCCGATCGATACTGAGACTTATAATAAGGGTATGGAAAAAAGAATTCTAGGATTAGATCCGGGCTTAGCCAACCTCGGCTACGGTGCAATTTCCTGTAAAATTGTTCCCGGAAAAGAGGAAGAAAATGCGGTTTCGCTGATTGATTGCGGCGTGATTAAAACACTACCAAAACAAGAAATGGGACAGCGTTTAAAAACTATTTACGAGGATTTGCACCTGGTAATTGAACAGGTAAAACCCGATTTAGCCGTAGCCGAAAAACTGTTTTTTTACAAAATGGGAAACACGATACTCGTAGCGCAAGCTCGGGGCGTTTTGACGTTAGTATTAGCACAGTGCGGAGTGCCGCTGTTCGAGTTTACACCAGCGCAAATCAAGCAAGCTTTGACAGGACGCGGGAATGCGGATAAATCCGAAGTGCAAGATGCTGTAGCGCGGGAGTTAGAATTGGATTACATTCCAAAACCGGATGATGCTGCAGATGCTTTGGCGGTAGCTTTGACTGGTTGGTTTGATGATGATATTTGCCCGAAAAACGTACAAAAAACCTTAATTACCAACCCTCAGTAGAGAGTTTGGTCTTGATAAGTGGTACAATTTTTGTGGCAATTAATCGCGATCGTCAGCCAAAATAGTTCCTTCTAAATTGGCTTGTTCTAAATTAGCTCCGTTGAGGTTTGCTTGATTTAAATCGGCTTCGCTCAAATTTGCCTGAGATAGATCCGCTACAGTGAGATCCGCACCGCTCAAATCGGCTTGTTCCAAATTGGCTGCTGTTAAATTGGCTTCACTTAAATTCGCGTCATTCAAATGTGCATGAATCATTTTTGCAACGGTTAATTCAGACTGACTCAAATCGGCATTATCCAAAATTGCACCCTCTAAAATTGCACCTTCTAAAATTGCCCCGCTCAGGTTGGCACAACTCAGGTTAGCATCAGTTAGATCGGCTCCATTTAAATCGGCTCCGCTCAAACTAGCACCGCTTAAATTGGCACCAGTTAAATTCGCTCCATCTAGGATGGCTGAGTCTAGAATTGCACCGCCCAGATTGGCTCCTGCTAATTCAGCTTCGCTCAAATCCACCGCCGTAAAATCTCTGACACCTGCGGCATACTGCTTTATCATTTCATCGCTATCCATAGACGATTCTCTCCTGTTTTTCCGATCGCGATCGAGCTATCAATTAATAAATTGGTACTGATTCTCCCTCTGTCGCATAGTACAGCTTCGGCTTAAGTAAGTCGGTGCGAAAATTCATAGCTATGTCATTGCGAGCGAAACGCAGTGAAGCGTTAGCCCAGCGATCCGTAGGAAAGCAATCGCAGGGGTTACATGAGTTTTACATTCTGTTACACAGATTGGTTTATTTGTGCCTACTTACTTACACTGGTTCGGGGATAGTTTGAGGAATGGGGGCGGGTACTGTTTTCGGTACCGGTTCGGGAATTGGCTGCGGAATTGGTTCTGGGACTGGTTCGGGTATTGGACCGGGAATCGGTTCGGGTAGGGGGGGACCCGGTACGGGTGGCGATGCGGGAATTTCTGGCAGCCCCGGTTCGGTACTCGGAACGGCAGGGCCTGGAATCAGTCCGGGGTAGGGATTAATCATGTCGGTATTTAACTCGATTTATCTGCGTTTATCTACGTTTATCCGCATCAATCTGCGGTTGCAAGTTGAGAGTCTCTCGTTGAGAGCGAGGTTTTTGGTCAGTTGAAAGAAGAAAAAAGAAGGCAGGCACTACACGGATGGATGACCAACTATTCGGTATTCTTCAGAAGTCCGAGGGAAGAAGGAAGTTGCTTGTTGCTTGTTCTCTTGAACGAGGAAGAACACTGACGATCGAGTAAGCTTTTGCGTTATTCTAATGTTAGGTTTAATTAGCGAAATTTATTTATTAGCTAGATCGTGCAGCAAATGTAACTAAGCAGCAAATGTAACTAATTCGGGATACGTTCAATGCAAACATATTAACCAAAAAGTTGCGAATTTAGTATCTATCTAAATAAACATTTATGTGGCAGTTGTGCCTGCATCTCTACCTTTAGGATTAAAAGCGTGTCAACCACTAACCCCCAACTCAAAACTCCCTTACTAGATGCTTTACAAAATTGTGCAAATCGATCGAATTCCCCATTTTATGCACCCGGACACAAGCGGGGACGAGGAATACCTCAGTCGCTAGTAGAATTATGGGGTGCTCAAGTATTTCGATCGGACTTGCCGGAACTGCCAGAATTGGATAATCTATTTAATCCAGAAGCTGCAATTGCCCAAGCACAACAGTTAGCAGCCGCAGCATTTGGAGCCGATCGTACTTGGTTTTTAGCTAACGGTTCGACTTGCGGAATTATTGCAGCAATCTTAGCTGTTTGCCACCCTGGCGATAAAATTATCTTGCCTCGCAACATCCATCAATCGGCAATTTCAGGTTTAATTTTGTCCGGTGCAATTCCTATTTGGATCGAGCCAGAATACGATCGAGATTGGGATATCGCTCACTGCATTACTCCAGAATCGGTAGCGGCGGCATTACAACAGCATCCCGATGCTAAAGCAGTAATGGTAGTTTACCCAACATATCACGGCGCGTGCGGAAATTTGCGCGCGATCGCCCAAATAACTCACCAATACAACATTCCCTTATTAACAGATGAAGCCCACGGAGCTCACTTTAATTTTCACCCAGAATTGCCAGCAACTGCGCTATCATCAGGAGCAGATTTAACTGTACAATCAATTCACAAAACCCTCAGTGCCATGACTCAAGCATCAATGCTGCACGTTCAGGGCGATCGTATAGATATTCACAGATTAAATCAAGCATTGCAGCTCGTACAATCTACCAGTCCGAGTTACTTATTATTAGCATCTTTAGATGCCGCCCGCCAGCAAATTGCACTGCAAGGAAAACAGTTAATCGATCGCACCTTAATGCTAGCAGAAACCGGGAGATCGGGCTTGAGTAAAATTCCAGGATTATCAGTTTTAGAACCGTTAAACATCCCCGGTTTTGCCGATTTAGACAGAACGCGACTGACGGTAAAAGTATCTGGATTGGGAATTACTGGATTTGCGGCCGATGAAATTTTGCACGATCGATTTGGCGTCACTGCCGAACTGCCACTGCCGCAGCATTTAACATTTATTATCAGCTTGGGAAATACAGAATTGGATATTCAAAATCTACTGCAAGCTTTTACTATTTTAGGAAGCAACAAGCAACAAGAAACAAGAGCAAAAAAACAGCATTTTTCTCATCTTCCTCCATCCCCCCCGTCCCCCCTCTCAACCTCCTCACCTCCCCTCTCCCCTCGCGAAGCATTCTTTTCCCCAACAGAAACAGTAGCAGCAGATAAAGCAGT
>JBOFTL010000697.1:0-3462 GCA_051652045.1 Microcoleus sp.
ATAAAACGCCGTAACGGGAATCTTTCTGTAGTAGGAACTATGGATAACAGTACCGTGAAGGAAATTTTGTATACCCTTCATCGGGCTGCAAAGATGCCCGCGTCATAGCGTACTCGCTTGACGTGGGAGTATGTCACTACCGTTCCCACTTGTTTAAAAAACTAATGGAAAGGAAACTGCCAATTCATTAATGGCATCGCAAGTAACATTATTGCAAAACTTTTCTCCCCGATCGCCCCAAAATTGCTAATATCTGAAATGGCGATCGCGACAGCACGACATAAGGGGAAAATAATCTATGAAAAGCCTGTGGAAGGACCTAGAAGCGCAGCAATATCCCGATGACTTAGCCCTGCGGGTTTACACCTCCCGCCTGCTGGGACGCGAACCCGCATTAGTCTTGCACGGCGGCGGCAACACTTCAGTCAAAATCCGCGAAACCAACATCGTCGGCGAACCAGAAGATATTCTCTACGTCAAAGGCAGCGGCTGGGATCTGGCTACCATTGAAGCTGCCGGATTTTCCCCCGTCCGCATTCCCCACCTGCTGAAACTGGCACAACTGGAAACCCTCTCCGACCCGCAGATGGTCAACGAGTTGAAAACTCAAATGACTCGTGCCAGTGCCCCTTCTCCATCTGTCGAAACTATCCTGCACGCTACGCTGCCTTATAAATATGTAGATCACACCCACGCCGATGCCGTAATTGCGATTACCAATACAGCTAATGGATTCGATCGCATTCGGGAAATTTACGGCGATAGTTTGGTGATTATTCCCTATGTTATGCCGGGATTCGATCTCGCTCGTTTGTGCGCCCAGAAATTTGCCGCCGATGCAACAGAAAAAACTGTCGGCATGGTATTGCTGAATCACGGATTGTTTTCTTTTGGAGAAACGGCCCGCGAATCCTACGAACGGACGATCGAACTTGTTTCTCTCGCCGAAGATTACCTCCGCAAACAAGGTGCGGGCAGTCCTCCCTCCGCCCGAGCAACCGCCGCCCCAGAAGAGAAATCCCTATGCCACAGCCTCGCCGAATTGCGCCACAAACTCTCTAAATCCGCCGGATTTCCCGTCATTCTGGCAACCACTCGCACTCCGAAAACCCTCGCCTGCGCCCGCCGCGAAGACATCGCCACGATTTCCCAACAGGGGCCGCTGACCCCGGATCACGTCATTCGCACCAAACGGATTCCGATGTTGGGACGAGATGTTGATGCGTATATTGCAGCCTACAAAGCTTATTTCCAAGCCCATGCCGCTGCGAATCTGACGATGTTAGACCCCGTACCGAGAGTGATTCTCGACCCAGATTTCGGGATGTGTGCGGTGGGACAGACGGCGAAGGCGGCGCAGATTGTAGCGGATATTTACGATCGCACCATTGATGCGATCGAATCCGCAACCCTTCTCGGTGGCTATCAAGCTTTGCCTGCTAAAGATATCTTCGCCGTTGAATACTGGGATTTGGAACAAGCTAAGCTGCGTCAAGGTGGCAAAGCACCGGCATTTACGGGAGAAGTGGCGTTAGTTACCGGTGCGGCATCGGGTATTGGTAAAGCCTGCGTCGATTCGCTATTAAAACGCGGTGCGGCAGTTGTGGGATTGGATATTAATCCGCAGATTGAAAGCTTGTATTCCCGTGCTGATTTTTGCGGCATTACTTGCAATGTTACCGATGAATCTGCGATTGTTGCTGCGTTAGAAAAGGCGATTCAAAAATTTGGCGGTTTAGATATTCTGATTCTCAACGCTGGAATTTTCCCCGCAAGTCGATCGATTTCTCAACTCGGCACCGATGAATGGCGCAAAGTCATGTCAATCAATCTCGATGCCAATCTAATATTAATGCGGGAATGTCACCCCTTCCTCAAACTCGCTCCGAAAGGCGGTCGCGTTGCCGTCATCGGGTCAAAAAATGTTCCCGCACCGGGGCCGGGGGCGGCGGCTTATTCGGCGTCTAAAGCAGCGTTAAATCAACTGGTGCGCGTGGCTGCATTGGAATGGGGGGGCGATCGCATTCGGATTAATTCTCTGCATCCAAACGCGGTTTTCGACACCGGAATTTGGACGGATGACGTGTTAGAAGCCCGTGCGAAAAATTACGGTTTATCCGTGGAAGAATACAAAACTAATAATGTGTTGAAAGTGGAAGTTACGAGTCATGCTGTTGCTGAATTGGCGGCGGAATTGTGCGGTGATTTGTTTGCCAATACCACGGCGGCGCAAATTCCGGTAGATGGAGGGAACGATCGGGTAATTTGATAGTTAATAGTTGAGCAGCTTGCTAAATTAGTTGTTGCTGAAAAGCGCGATTCCAACAGTTTGCAGTGAGGACTTCAGTCCTCTCTGTTTTGCGGACTTAAGTCCGCACTACGAACTAATACTAAATCCGAGTAATCCATCCCCATGATAAATCCTTCGTTTGACGCCAGAGACTCTGCGATTGCTTCACTTCGTTCGCAATGACACTTTTGGGGATAATAAACCCGGATTTGATATAATTTTATTGCGATCGATCGATCTTACTCGATCTCATGGAATAAACAGGCGACCAACTCCCATGTATTGCTCGATATCAAGAGCAATCTCAACCAAACGAGCAGCGCATCTTTCCCGATAATTGCGCTCGTCAAGCCGATCGAGATTTGCAATTGTTACGACAGGCAATGAAGCAAATGTATTCTCTTCGCGAATCGTTTCCTCTAGCGAGTCAAAACCTTTCATGTTCCGATTGGCAGTCAACAGAATCATTTGGTTAGCTTGAGCAAATCGCCAGATGATGCGATCGTTACTATCGGTTGAAAGTCGGACTTCTTCAAAAGTGATGAACCGAAGCGGTGCAAGATCCAGCCAACCTTCCACCGCCACAATTCCCCACAGTAAAACAGCTTGCCCGTTGATGTTATGGTCGATTAGATAGCTCATAATTCAGATGCAATTCGGGCTTTCCATTCCTGAAGTTTTGCCCGGAGAGCTTCCGTACCTGGTTTTGGAGGAAGTTGAGCGATGCGAGCAAAATGTTCGCGATTGCGCTCTTCCCAATACTGCCGGTTTTCTTCTGCTATTTGCAAGACTTCTTGATATTCTGCATCTACTAGAGCGCGATTTGCTTCAATGTAAGAAAGGGCGACATTGACTTGTTCGTCTGTGAGACAAAGCTTTTCGCGGATCAATTTTGGCGGGTAACAAGCAGTAACATAATCCATTACGTCGTAGAGGGTGATGCGGGTACCTGAGATTGTCAGTCCGCGTTCGGTTCGGATAATAGTTGTTGGAATTTTTGGTGTAGAATTCATAATCTTAAGTTGCGGGCGATGCTTCTATTGCTGTGCCATTTGCTGGCGAATTGCTGCTTGAATTTTCACATCAAAGTCTGGATCGTCAACTGTGGTAATGACTCTCGGCGATCGTTCCCGACGTTTTGCTAGATAAGCTTGAAAAGCAGCTCGATCGTC
>JBOFTL010000698.1:0-3577 GCA_051652045.1 Microcoleus sp.
GTGGCCCGTTGGTCGCTTTCAAGGGAAAACTCTGACTCCGTAGTATCGATTTCTACGTAGCGAGACACCACCTCCAGAATTTCTCGGCGCATCGATTCCACCATTTCTGGGCTGAGGTCCGATCGATCGTGAGCTAGAACCAATTTGAGGCGGCGTTTGACCTCATCACGGCTGTTTTCTGGCGCGCGCGGGAAAAGTCGTTCGAGAAGGGTGTGTAGCATGAGTTTGGCGGGTTGGTCATCCGATTTTAGATTTTAGATTTTAGATTTTAGATTTTAGATTTTAGATGGTGACTGCGAATAAAGTCGTTAGCACTATATCGGTTCTGTCAAACTTACTCAAATCTGCTAAAAGTAGATTTGAAATTCACATAGCTTAGTTGTAGCTGTGGCTTCCAACATAATGCTCCCGAATGACGGCTGTCAAGGTTAGCTAAAGTCTAATTTTTCCAGAATCTAGGCGTTTTTTTTTGATTAAGTCGGTGCTGTTTGAGAGCGATCGCCCCTATTTGCAATCCGTTACATAATTTTAGTTGTTAACAGTTTGCGGAGGCGAGAAAAGAAGTTTTCCGGGCGGGGATTGAGGTCGAGAAATTCGACTTTTTCACCTTCGAGACGGCGGGCAATGTTGTCAAAAGCCGTCCCAGCTAAAGACTTGGTTTCTGACAATACTAGAGGTTCGCCGCGGTTGGTGGAAACGATGACGCGCTCGTCGTCGGGAACTACTCCCAGCAGGGGAATAGCGAGGATTTCCCGCACGTCTTGCACCGACATCATATCATTTGCCAGTACCATTGCGGGTCTGATGCGGTTGACGATTAAGTTGATTTTTTTGACGTTATGGGCTTCTAACAAACCGATAACTCGATCGGCGTCTCGCACTGCCGCGATTTCTGGAGTAGTAACAATCACACCTTCTTGGGCCGGGGCGATCGCATTTTGAAAACCCTGTTCGATGCCTGCCGGAGAGTCGATCAAAATATAGTCATATTTCTTCTCTCCCAACATCCCCACTAACTGCTTCATTTGTTCGGCAGTAATGGCATCTTTCATCCGAGTTTGGGCCGCCGGTAGCAGTACCAAACGCGACTGCCTTTTGTCTTTTACCAAGGCTTGTTCCAGGCGGCATTCTCCTGCAAGCACTTCCATCGCGGTGTAAACAATGCGATTTTCTAAACCCAACAGCAAGTCCAAATTTCTCAGCCCGAAATCGGCATCGATAACGGCAACGCTGCGCCCCCGCTTCGCTAAAGCCATGCCGAGATTAGCTGTGGAGGTGGTTTTTCCTACTCCGCCTTTCCCCGATGTAACAACAATAATCCGAGCCATAAGTGAGTTGAGAGTTGAGAGTTGACAGTTGATAGTTAAGAGTTGATAGTTGAGAGTTGATAGTTGAGAGTTGTTTCTCTACTGACTAATGACTACTGACTAATGACTAATGATTAATGACAGTTGTCAGCAGTTGTTTCAATTACCGATTACCGATTAGCGATTACCAACTACCAATGACCAACTACCAATGACCAACTAACCATTACCTCCTATTAACTGCGATTTGTCAAAATCAGAGGCTCTACCGATCCGAATTCCTTGAGGTGTCACGTAGGCGACTTCCGGGTAAAACTGAGCGGGCGAGGTTTCCGGTCCTCTGGCAACGTACTTAGCAATCCTAATCAGCATCGGTTCCATCTGCAAGGCGACGATCGCGCTTTTGACATTACCGTTGGCCCCTGCGTGAACGGTTCCTCGCAAACGGCCCCAAACTAGAATATCGCCTCCTGCGATCACTGAACCGCCGGGATTGACATCTCCAAAAACTATGACAGTTCCAGGATGGCGAATTTCTGCGCCCGATCGCACTGTCATCTGCAAATATAATGGTTCGGCGAGGGATTGAGGTTTGGCCTCGGAGGTTTTGTTGAGGGAAGAAACGGAAGACTGCTGTTCGACACAGTAGCCCGCAGTAGCTGCTGCAACGGCTGTTTGACGGCGGCTGGTATGGACTCGTTTGAGTTGGAGTTCAGCTTCTGCGAGGGCATCGGTAATTTCTTGCAGTTGGCGGATATCTAAGAGTCGATCGCTTGCCATCAATTGTACTTCGGCGTTTGCCTGCCAAAAGCGTTCTCCGGCATTCAGCCTGATTTTTAGCTGCTGTACGAGCTCCGTCCAAGTAGAAGCTGTCGTTTGGGATTCATCGGTGTTAGCTTCTGGAGGAAGCAGCAACATTAGCTGTCCGTCTTCGGTTTTGAGGCGGACTTGCAATTCTAAGCTAACTTCGGGCACTGTGGCGGTTTTAGGGGAGGCATCGGGTGTCATGGGGGCTGGTCTGAGTTCGGGTAAATACAAAGTACGATCGATTTTAGCTTGAGTTGACAGTTGAGAGTTGAGAGTTGAGAGTTGAGAGTTGACAATTACCAATTACCAATTACCTATTACCAATTACCAATTACCAATTACCAATTACCTATTACCTATTACCAATTACCTATTACCTATTACCCATTACCTATTACAAATGCAACCAATAGAACGCTATCGCGGCAGTCTTCTCGGTTTAGCAACGGGCGATGCTTTAGGAACGACTTTAGAGTTTCATCGACCCGGAACATTTGCGCCGATCGATGATATGATTGGCGGCGGTCCATTTCGACTGCAACCGGGAGAATGGACTGACGATACATCAATGGCACTTTGTTTAGCTGAAAGCTTAATTGTCAAACAAGGTTTCGATCCGATCCATCAGTTAGAAACTTATTTGCGGTGGAGTCGAGACGGACATTTAAGCAGTAACGGCAAATGTTTTGATATTGGCAATACCGTACGGCAAGCACTGTGGAATTTTAAAGAGACAAGAAAGCCTTATTGCGGTTCTACGGATATTTGGAGTGCGGGCAACGGTTCGATTATGCGTTTGGCTCCGGTGCCTTTATTTTATGCAAAAAATCCTCTCGAAGCAATAGTAAAATCTCAAGAAAGTTCGAGAACAACTCACGGAGCTGCTACTTGTTTGGATGCTTGCCGCTATTTTGGTGGCTTAATTGTAGGTGCTGCAAATGGAGTTGCTAAAGATGAGTTGCTTGCTGCAAGATATTGTCCGATTCCCGGTTATTGGGAAGCTAACCCGTTAGGGGCAGAAATTGATGAAATTGCAGCGGGTTCTTTTAAATTGCGACAACCTCCTGAAATTAAAGGTTCGGGTTATGTTGTTAAGTCTTTGGAGGCGGCTCTGTGGGCTTTTTACAACAGTTCTTCTTTTGCGGAAGGGTGTTTGTTGGCGGTGAATTTGGGCGATGATGCGGATACAACTGGTGCGGTTTACGGACAGTTAGCAGGCGCATTTTATGGGGAAGGAGGAATACCGGAAAAATGGATTTTGCGATTGAGCGATCGCGCTTTAATTGTATCTTTTGCCGAGCAGCTTTTTGCTTTGTCTCGATCTGTTTTATAGATAGATATAGCAATCCTAAATCATTTGTGAAGTTCTTACTTCCTGCCCTTTATAAGGGGAGGGCTGGGGTGGGGTAAAAAATTTGTGACTCATTTAGGGTTGCTATAATAGATAGAACGGACTGAAGTCC
>JBOFTL010000699.1:0-9138 GCA_051652045.1 Microcoleus sp.
ATCAACTAGAGTCTATGCAGGCAAGGCCGATCGCCGAAATGTTTTCGCGTTGGAAGCTGATGCGGCAATCTTTGAGCGCGAGACGCCGAAGATCTTAGATAATGCCAAAGTTCGTACGGAAGCGCGTCTTGACTCGCTACCACAACGACCATTAAGCAAAACCGGGAAGCAGTTAGCGGAGCTGCGAGATGCCGTTGAAAATGTCGTCGGCAACATGATTGACAATGTTCGCTTGCGGCTAGCTGGACAAAAAGAATTAATTCCGCAAGCACGGGCGGATAGGTTACAAAAACGGGTTGCTAATATAAATCGTCGCGAATCTGAGCAGTCGATCGCGACCGCTGACGCGGCTATCCTTGAAATTGGCAATCGTCAGACGGATGAAGAAAACAAGAAAGTGCGGCGGGACAATACTCGCACGGCTCGACAAACACAAGCCACCCAGAGGGAAATCGAGAAGAAGTTCGACCTGCCTAGAGAGGCCGATCGCGAAATTATTCTTGACGACAGTGGGGATGAGGGTGCAATCAAATCAGCGATCGGAACTGTTAGGAACAGCCTGAAATCAGTTCGTGACGCAATCACTGAACGATTACGAGAGCAGGCTAAAACAGTTTCCAATGAGGCAAAGACAACACTAACCGATATTAGGACAAATCGATTGGACGCTGAAGCCAAGGCTTTTGATAATCCTGCGGCAGCCGATCGAGCAAAAAAACTGAAAGCGCTGGAAACAAGGACAGAAAAAGCAACAACTGGGATTGACGAGCTTACCGGGAAGGAAACGCTTAGTAGTAAAGACCGTGCGAAATTACGAGATCTTAAAGCTGAAATAAATTCGGTTTACAAGGAAATCGGCAAGCCATTACCCAGCGGCAGCAATAGTTTGCTTGATATTGGCGATCGTATTGGTGGATTAGTCAGCAAATTCAAGGGATTAGGTGTTGCTTTATTGGCACTACCATTTGCCTTTGACGCGCTCCAAGCATTGAAACAATTTGGGCGGGATTCGGTTGATGCTGCGGTTCAGTTCGATCGCCTGCGGACATCCCTTTCATTCTCATCTGGTAGCGCTGGAGCCGCCGATCGTGACTTGGCTTTTGTAGATCAGCAGGCTAGCACCAACGGGACTGACTTAAGAACAGGCCGAGAAGGTTTTGCCAGCTTAAGGGCAGCAACTAGAAACACCGCCGTCGAGGGCGAAGGTGCCAAAAATCTGTTTGAAGGTTTAACACAAGCATCTACAGTTTTAGGATTATCCACGGAGAAACAGCAAAAAGCATTCCTGGCATTGGAGCAAGTTGCAAGTAAAGGAAAATTATCGGCGGAAGAATTGCGTGGCCAATTGGGAGAAGCCTTGCCAGGTGCGTTTGGGATAGCAGCTCGCTCGATCGGAGTTACTGAAACTGAACTCAATAAACTACTAGAAACGGGGGCAATCACCGCTAATGAATTTTTGCCCAAGTTTGCGCAGCAGCTAAAATCCGAATTTGGAGGTGCCGCTGAAACAGCTTCAGACAATCTGCAATCGTCGTTATTCAGAGTCAACAACGCATTCCTAAAACTTCAGGAAGCGACGGGCGCAGCTATTTCACCAGCAGTTAAAACGGGTGCTGACGCATTGGCTGCTGCCGTTGGGCTACTTGCTGATAAAGCAGGTTCATTGATTCAGATTGGTGCTGTTCTGGCGGCTGGGTTCTTTGGCAAAGGATTGTTGAATGCCAATTTGCCGATCGCTGGTATTGTTGATAAATTGGGGGAGCTTAGAAGTATCAATATTGGAAGCATCGGCAAGGGTTTTGGCGCGATCGCTGACAAAGCTAGCGCAGCGGCCAAAGCGTTAGCACCGATCGCCCTAGAGTTCATCGCTATTCAGGGTGTGATCCAGTTATTCAGTACAGCCAAGGATCTGCTTGGTCTAACTGATGAGGGCGAAAATTTCAAACGATTAGCGGATACCGCCGAGAAAGAATTAGACCGCATTAAGGGAAAAGCCGGTGAGGTTAAGGATAGCCTGAGATCCCCATCCAAAGGGTTTGATCTAACTTTTGGGCTTGGCGACTTAGCAGGCGTTGGCGCATTCCGCACCGATGACCTGCTGAAAGGAACGCAGAAAAAAGAAGAAAATCCAATTTTAGATATAGGCAAGAAAATCGCGGCTGCGCCATTCCAACCAGCGATCGCGCTTAATAAACTCGTCACTAAATTCCGTGGTGGGGAAGGCGTAACTACGATCGGGGATTTACAGAAACAACGGGAAAGCGTTGAATTTAGTCGCTTTTCCGAATCGCTGGATAATACCGCTGGTCTTGGTTTTGATACTGCCAAAATTTCTGATTCGCTTCGCGCTCAAAAAGCGGCTGAAGACCGGGTAAAAACCTTGCGTGGCCAACGTGCAACCCTTGCTGGACAACCAGGCAAAGCAACTGAAATTGCAGCCATCGATCGAGAAATAAAAGCAGCTACTAGAGAGCGTGATGTGGCGGCTAAACCTGCGGCAGATATCCAACGAGCCGTTAGTGGTGGGTTGTCTTCTGCACGAGCCGAACTCAAGAAAATTCAGGATAAAGGTAACAATGCAACCAAAGAGGACGAGCAACGGATAGGGGTGATCCAAGACAATATCCGCAACCTTGAAGCCGCTCAAAAGAACCTCGATCGACTTGGCTTAAAATTTGGCACCACTGGAGACGCAACCCGCAAACTGATTACAACACTGGCTGATTTAGATAATAAGCTGGCCTCGATCGCGGAAAAGGCAGATCTGAAGCTGAACATCAATCTGGCTGGTAATGCTAAACAGGCTTTATCTGAGTTTGGGACGAATCAATTTGCTAGTCAAGATGGGGCGGTGAAAGACGCGATCGCGCAGCAGGAACGGGCTAAGACAGTATTTGAGGAAACTCGCAAGGCTGTTGAGGATGCCAAAAAAGCACTAAGCGGTGAAGATGTCCAACGCGAATTAGATCAGATTTCCGTCGGGGCGACCGGACGGAAACTCACTCTAGATAGTTCTGCTGAGGATCTGAAGACTGCTAAGGATGGGGCTGATCCAAAGCAAAAAGATCTAATTGAACGACTCGAAAACTTCCGCAAGGTACGGGCGCAGGTTCCCATCCTAGATCGCGAAGCCTCACAGTCTGAGCTTGCGTCAAAGCAGGCCAAACAGGCGGCTGAACTGGCACGGATTGATGACTCTGCTGAACAAAAGTCGATCCAAAACAAACGCGATTCAGTCGCCCGCCAGATTGACCTGAATAATGATTTGGTTCGCAATACCATCAAATCAGATGAGGATCTGGCGATGAAGCGGGCAGAGTTGGAAAAGGCTTCTATCACAGATCGCTCTGCTTCAGTCCAAGCCCAAATCGGCGAATTGGAATCACTGCGGGAACGTGGTGTGATTAGCGCTGAGGAATATGTCAAGCGGCGGCGGGCATTGGCGGGTGAAGAATTGCAAATCGCATCTGATGCCAGCAATGCTGAGGTTGCATTGAGGGAAGCGGCCAATGCCAAAATTCTCAAAGGGATTGAGCGCAGAACTCGCGATCGAAACCTTGCTAGTAAGATTAGCAGCAATGAAGCGCAAATCGGCATCGTCAAAGATAGCCTTGACCCGAATGTATCGAATCAGGAGCTAGCTGTCCGATCTGCTGGCGCTGATCTAAACAGCACGCGATCGGAGCTTTCTAACACCAAGGCAGAACTAGAAGACTTGACTAAGGCATTTGAACAAGGGGCATTGAAAGAGGAGGAGTATAAGGATAAAGCGGCGGTACTGAAGGGAAGCATCAGCGATTTGGGGCTAAAAGAAGCTCAGGCGGAACTAGCACTGCGCAAAGCCATCAACGACCAAATCCTCAAACAGTATGAACTCGCCAAACAGACCCGTGACGTAGGAGCTAGAGTTGCCGCGAATGAGGGTAGGGCCGCGCTGGTCCGCAGGCAGCTAAACTCACCCGTAAAAATGGAATCTGAAGATGTTGCCATTGAATCAGCGCGATTAGATACAGCCGCCACCGATCGACAGATTGCCAATGCAAACAGAGACTTGGCTGACTTGCAAGAGCAATTTAGTCGGGGGTTGATTAAAGTTGACGAGTTCCAGTCAAAGTCTCTTGACCTGAAAGGAACCCTGTCCGATTTGTCAGTGCAAAAGCTAAATAATCAATTAGCGGAGGTAGAGGCCCGTAACGCCAAAATTCTGAAGCAATTTGAGATGGCTAAACAGGCGCGTGATATTGGTGCCAGGATTGCTGGCAATGAGGGCAGAGGTGCATTGGTGCGTCGTCAGTTAACGGCTCCGAGAAAACTCGAATCAGATGATGTCGCCATTGAGTCAGCACAGCTTGATACAGCCGCCACCGATCGACAAATTGCCAACGCTGAAAAAGATTTGGCGGATTTGGAAGAGAAGCTGAGTCGAGGGTTGATCACGACCAATGAATTTAAGTCGCAGTCGTTGGAACTGAAAGGAACCCTATCCGATTTGTCTGTGCAGCGACTCAACAATGAGCTGGCGGAGGTAGAGGCCCGTAACGCCAAAATCCTGAAGCAATTTGAACGATCGGTCACTTTGGCAAATGCTCAAATTGACAAAACGGCTGGTGACCAAACCTTCGCAGCTAAGCAATCACAGCTTGAGACAGGTACGGGTGATTCGGCGAGTGAAGCTATCAAGATCGAGCAGCAGGCCATCAGAGAGCGGATTAAGCTGAAACAGTCTGAAATTGTGGGCGTCAAAAAACTCGTTGAGGATCGGGTCATCACGGAAAACGAAGGGGTCGATCGCATCCTTGCTGCCGAATCCGACCTGAGATCGCAGCGTATGGCCTTGTTGGATAGCCAAATCGAGGAGTACAACCGGGCCGCTGATAGTCAAATCGCCTCTGTAAATCGTGTTGCAGCAGCTCAACAACGGGCATTCGATCGACAAAAGACCCAGTTAACGCAATTAACCACTCTATTAGAAAAACAAAGCGCTGTAACAAATGCTGAAAAAGATTTAGCGGGGGCAGTTAGTGCAGGCCGGGTTGGTGCGCTTGAAGGGGCACTTAGTAAGGCAACCTCGGCTAGAGAAGGTGCGGCCAGACTTCGATCGGGTGAGGCGGGAGAGACTGAGCGCAAAGTTTTGCAGCGTCAATTCGGTTTATCGGAAGGTGAGGATGCCAACGAGCAAGAGTTGCGATTATTGGATCAGCAGCAGTCGTTGGCGCGTGAAATTGAAGCGGAAAAATTGCGTGGTTTGGAGGAATCTCAAAAGTTCGCTCGCGAACTTTTAGCCCAAGATCAACAACGGTTAAAGATTGCACAGCAAATCAGCGAAATTGAGGCAAGAGGAGCCGAACTAGCGGCAAAATCAGCACTCACTACCGCCAAACTTGAGCTTGCCAAGGCGAAAAGGACTGGCGATCGCGAGTCAATTGCTGCTGCATCCGAGGGAGTTGCGGCGGCATCTGAAGGGTTGTCTTCCGCATCGCAAAATACTAAATTCGTTCAGGCACTGGGGGCTAGCCTAGACAAGGAGTTAGAGTTACGCCGCAAAGGATTGCAGCAGACCCAATCAAATGAGCGCAAAGACCTGATCCGACAATCCGATGCGGCGGAAGGGGCACGTCAACGCGAACAAGCTCAGGCAATCGATCGCGCCGGATTATCGGGGCAACGCGGAGTTAAAACTTTTTCGTTGCAGGACGGCGGCGGTGGTCCCATTAATGCTCCTACGGGCGGCATAACAGGCGCGATCGAGTCTACTGCGCAGTATCAAACACGGCATCTCGATTTGATGCAAAAATTGATTGACGCGACAGTATCCGGCAAGGCCCCACGGGCACTCGATCGCGCTCCATCTCCGGAGAAGTTTGCCAAAGATGAAGCAGCTATGGCAAACACAACAAAAACCTACTATGTCCCAAGTGGCGCGCCTGTACCAGCCCAAGACAATGCGAATGATGCGAAATACCAGTCGGATCAGCTCTCAACATTGAGGGAAATTGTGACGGCGATCAGGCAGCAAAAACCATCGCAAACCAACGTGTTCCAAGGTGGACAGGATAGCGTTCAACAATATATGTCCGTATCCAAAGCCCGTCAATCGGCGACAAAGCAATAGGGCACTATCATTCAACAAAATACCATCCAAATGCCTTTTTATCGATTCTCCGCAGCATCCACGGCCCCAGACGATGGGTACAACGTTCTCGCCCCCAACGTGGGGTCAGGCCGTTGGATTTTGCTGCGGCAAGAGGCTGCCGTAGCAACAACATCGCAATTAGCGACTGTGCCACCAGCGCAAAGGGCCGAAGGGATAGCGCAATACGTCAACGCTGAAAACGCCTGGTATAAATTTGAAGCGGGCATACCGGCAGGAACTGATGTCGCCCCGGTCCAAGGATCTGGGCGCTGGGTTGAAGTGACAACACCAGATCAAGTCATTGCACCATTCCAAAAGACTTACACGCACTCCGACTCAACTGCTTTAGCCGAAAATATTGAAGTCTTTTATCCTGCAACAATAACAACGCCACACAGAGACGCGATCGAGATTGCCGATCGTATTTCATACTCGGTCATTCCACCGGCCAACCATAGGGATGCAATGGCGATCGCGGATAAAATAACTTACTCTGTCATCCTGCCAGCCAACCATAGGGATGCTATTGCCATGGCTGACAAGATTGCCTATCTTGTGCTTGGGGTCGCTGATTATGCTCACAAAGACGCGATCGCTATTGCCGAAAGGCACCATTACCAGTACCTTTCGGCGCTTGATTCTGACACGATTGTTGTTGATAATAACGGTGATGTCATCACGTCAGGTGGCTTCGTTGTTAGCACAGACGGCAATTCGTCCTTTGACACGATCGTGGTTGATAATAACGGTGATGTCGTCACCTCAGGCGGTTTCGTCGTCAACGAATAGATCAAGGCAATGGCGTATATAGCGTCCAGGTGCTAGATCCAGCATTTGCGGCGTAATAAAGTTGAGTTGTTGTGCCAACCACGATCGCTAGCTCGTACTGGACAAGTGCAGTCATTGTCGGTACCGCTGTTAGGATGTGAGGGGCAATGCAACGTCCTTCCCAATAGTTGTTGTAATACCACAGAATTATGCGCCCATTTGGCCCGTGTTGAAACCGCACCTTATTGCTCTGTGGTGAGTCGTTTGGTGCCGCAGTGACGGCTAAATCGGCTGTAGCTTGTTTTAATGACTTTGGCATTGTTATACCCAGGTTGTACTACCTTCAGTCGCAGCAGTATAGTGGTGGTTGTCGTTTAAATCAATATACTCATGCCCGTTGCACTCAGCACTAAAGAAAGGGGCACCATAGCCGGTATCTGGTGCGATGCAGCGGCCTACCCAAGTTGCCCCACCACTGCATCGCCACAGAATAACTAAATTGTTTGGTCTAATATCAATGCGGATTTCTCCGGCAATCCCAGATTCCGTTGGTTTTGCAGATACGACTAAATCACTAGCGATCGCGGTAGTAAGTAGGCTCATTTGTCTAAACTCTAGCTAAGGTTTCGGCCCGATCTATGTCTTTCGATCGGGCATACTGTTTCGGCCATTGTGATTAATTAACTGACTATGCCCTTAACGCAAAAATATATTACCGACGATGCGCTATGGCGGGTGGGGCGACGGGCCGCGCCTAGCCAGACAGGCTTTTATATGTGTCTCAGTACTAGCAACACATTGACGGCAGCTTCTCCTGTTGCTGATTTTTTGACAACGGAAGTTACGGGAAATGGTTACGCTAGACAGCCAATAACTTACAGTGCTGACGGTACGTTTAACACAACGACATCAAGACATGAGTTGCCACAGGTGACGACATCTTTTACCGCTACAGGTGGTTCTATTGTTTGGCGAAGCTCTTTTGTGATTTACGACGGACGTGTTGAATCATCCGCAACTCTGCCAGCGGCTAACATCAACATATCCACCGATGTCATCACCCTAAACGCTCACGGGTTAGCCAACGGGGAAGAGCTAATTATTGGCAATAACTTCAGCCCGGTCGGCGGTCTCATCTCAAACACCATATACAAAGCCTGCAACGTCACGACCAACACTTTTCAAGTGTCAAGCGATGGCACCACACCGATCGACTTAACTAGTGTTGGGGCCGGTAACTATAGATTGTATTACGCGAAAGGTAGCGTTAAATCTTTTGTGACTAGACCATCGGATGAAACGATCGCGAATGGATCGATCGGGCGCATCCTTTATGATGATGTTTCGCTGCAAGGGACTTATGTCTAGGGCTAGGGATTTGCTCAATTTGCAGAATCTTATTAAGGCTGATCGCTATCAGTCCGATCAGGAAAAGCTGCGAGAGTCTCAAAGAAGTAATAAACAATGGCGCTGGGTTGGCTTTGATGCAACAACGGGGCAAGGGATTGTCCGTAGTGGATCTGAGGAACGGCGCGGGAAAGTCCTGACAAATGGCACGATCGTGCCTGGGCAATTAGTTGACTATAACGAAGTTGATGGATTTGGAACTATTAAATCAACGCCAAGATCGAGGCCAGAACCAAAGCCAAAACCCAAGAAACACGTCAAGAAAAAAAAGCTAGGAGAGAAGATTGCACTTTACTACAAGCCATCACAGCGGGACCAAGCGGAGATAGGCGCGATCGGGGAAGTGCCGATCGTCGTAGGAGAAACGCCTTTACCCATCGGGACGGCAGCAACAACCGTTGTCCATGTCACAAAAACGGCTGAGGGGTGGATTGCTCACGAGGAGACGGGTACGTCCGTCTCTAGACTTTTTACAGGTGACGCATTCGACATCACGGAGACACTAGCAAACGGAAAAATACCAGTGTCTTTGGAACAAACCCATACGGCGCTAGGGTACAAATCCTCGGCGAACAGGCAAACACCCGTTGGCTACGGCTATAGGAGTGTAGGTAGAGTCGTAATCCAAACACCGTTACCGTTCAGTATTCAGACAACGTTTTTTGCTGATGGGACGCCTTCAGATTTTTCGCTTAATGTCACTAAAAATGCAACTTGGCTAGAAGGGTTCGTTGATTATGGTGTCCCGACCGTAGACTTAAACTCAGCTACAATGACAAAGCAAACAAGCTCCGGGGTTGGTGGGGCGATTATCACAACAATAAGTGGTT
>JBOFTL010000700.1:0-1310 GCA_051652045.1 Microcoleus sp.
GAATCTTTCTGTAGTCGGAACTATGGATCACAGTACCGTGAAGGAAATTTTGCATACCCTTCATCGGGCTGCAAAGATGCCCGCGTCATAGCGTACTCGCTTGACGTGGGAGTATGTCACTTCCTATGCTGTTGGGCGATCGCCCATCCCAATATAAGTAGGCTATCCCCCTCAAGGTGAAAATTTAAGGTGAAAATTTAGTGCGGATGAAAGGACTTGAACCTTCACTCCTCTCGGAACCAGAACCTAAATCTGGCGCGTCTGCCAATTCCGCCACATCCGCGTTGTGACATTTAACTACTATAACACATCTTGCGCCGATCGCTCAATAATTTACCGAAAAAACGGCAAGCTACATGGGTAGTCCCATTAAACCAAGAATCCCTTCGCCTTTAGGCAGGGGAGTTTTGAATCTCCCCTGCCCTAAAGGGACGGAGATTCCTGCCCACAGTCAAAAACCCGGCCATTTTTTGGAACCGGGTTGGTATAATTTTCAATTTTTGATTTTTGATTTTCGAGGTTAGGTGACTGATGGCGTCAGGGCTTGAAGCTTTTCTAAAGTTGTATTCTGTTTTGGAAGCAGTATGGCTGCTCAATTGTGTCTCCCGTAATTTTCCCAATTTAGTCAAGGAGCCTCAGCTTCTTCCCAGAGCCTTCCAAGTGATTTCGTCCACCTCGCCAGTGACATTGAAACCTTTATACTCCTGAAAATTCTTGACGGCGGCGGCAGTGCGAGCGCCAAAAATACCGTCGATCGGACCTGGATCGTAACCCTGCAAATCCAAACGCACCTGTAGGGTTTTTACCTTAGAACCGCTAGAGCCTTTAGCTAGAGCCGTTGCAGACCTGCTCGGAACTAGAGGGCTGTTTTCAGTTGCAGCATTTTTCTCAACAGTTGCTGGAGGTTGTGCGGGATCGGCTGCTAAAGCAGTCCAAGTTGCCTTATTCACAGTACCGCTTGCTTCCAATCCCTTCGATTCCTGAAAGCGACTCACAGCCGATGTGGTGCGGGAACCGTAAGTACCGTCGATCGTCCCTACCTCAAAACCGTGAACTAGCAATCTCTGTTGGATCGCAGCAACTTCCGGCCCGTCTGCTCCTGCCGAGATCGTTTTTTCTTTTCTCACCGGCGGTTGTTCCCCAGCATAAAAAGGCTTGCTAAATGCACCTCCTTGGGAATTGGCTTCTGGGGATGCCGACGCCCCCGGATCGGCGGGCGCTGTAAAGTCTCTGCGGTACTGTTCCTGGAGAAATGGTTTAGTATCTAAGTTGGCACTTGCCTTTTTCGTGAGTCCGGGAGCGACTAGGGC
>JBOFTL010000701.1:0-4785 GCA_051652045.1 Microcoleus sp.
GCTTGAATTTTTCAATTTCTGAATTTTGACTTTGCGCCCAACTAGGTTGTATCATCACTGGCACAGTCAGAGGAGTCAGACACGCACCCAAAACCAAAATACTGCTAATAATTAGCTGCACTCTTTTCATAATTCACCAAATCCGATTAATAGAATAAGCATCAAACGCAGAATCTTTACTTAATAAAGTATGAGTATCTAACAGAATTCTCATTACATATAATCCTTGAAATCTTCTAATGGCTCCTCAAAACCTTCAGATATTGAAGTTTATCTTCGTCATTTCTACTCAAGTAAAGCCTGTCGTTGAGCCTCTAACAATTCTTGAATCCCGGTTTCTGCCACATCCAAAATTCGATTTAACTGACTCCGACTGAAACTTCCATCCTCCGCTGTTCCCTGAACTTCAATAATATTCAAATCTCCGTTCATCACTACATTAAAATCAATTTCCGCTGCCACATCTTCCACATAATTCAAATCTAAAAACGGCTCTCCTTCCAACAATCCCACAGATACAGCCGCTACTTGCCGAATCAAGGGCGATCGCTCCAGATCGCCCTTTTTTACCAACTTATTCAAAGCATCGGCCACCGCTACAAATCCGCCATTAATTGAAGTCGTGCGAGTCCCAGCATCCGCTTGCAAAACATCAGCATCGACCACGATCGTGCGCTCTCCTAATAATTGCATATCCAAGCACGATCGCAAACTGCGCCCGATTAACCGTTGAATTTCTTGAGTGCGTCCCGATAATTTCATAAATTCCCGCTCTTGCCGCTGCGGCGTAGCCCCTGGGAGCATTCGGTATTCTGCTGTCAGCCAACCTTGCCCGGTAAATTCCAGAAATTTAGGCACTCCCGGCTTAATTGTAACGCTGCAAAGTACCTGAGTATCACCACTTTTTGCTAGCACGGAACCGCTAGCAAATTTGGTAAACTCTCGATCGAAACTAATCGGACGAAGTTGATTTGATTGTCTGCCGTCGGGACGCTGCCAAGACATAATATTTTGGGAATTGGGAATTGGGAATTGGGAATTGGGAATTGGGAATTGGGAATTAGTAATTGGTTACTAATGACTGATGACTACTGACTGATGACTACTGACTATTGACTATTGACTATTTTTAGAATATCTTGCTGTACTTCTTCTGGCGATCGATCGCCGTCGATCGTTAACAGTTTTTTGCGGCGATCGTAATATTCTAAAATAGGAATCGTGCATTCCTCAAACAAATCGAGTCGGCGCTGTAAAATTTCGGGACTATCGTCCGATCGATCGCGTTCGATCGACCGCCTCAGCAACACTTCATTAGGCACTTTCAGCCAAATTGCCAGATCTAACTGCTGCGACAAATCTTCTAATAAAAAATCCAATTCTTCAGCTTGAAAAGCCGTTCGCGGATAACCTTCCAACAACCAACCATTAAAAACATCCCACATCAGCAATCGGTTGCCGATAAACTTAATCAAAATCTCATCGGGAACCAACTCGCCTTTTTCCACATGAGGCATCGCCAACTTACCCAACTCTGTTTCCCCTGCAATTTCGGTGCGGAGAATATCTCCTATTGCCAGCAAAGGAATGCTCAAATTGCTGCAAAGTAGTTCGGCCTGCGTTCCCTTTCCCGCTCCCGGCCCTCCTAGAATTACTAATCTCACTGTGCCTTGCTCCTAGCAGCGCGATATTCAAAGTTTATCGAAGTTTAACTTCGATCGAGCTCGATCGGGCAAAAAGCTGCGATCGGCTGCTGCCACTATTTTGCAACCAATAGTACATCTAGCGTGCCGCCAGCTTGGCACGGGCAGCAAATACGCTATATATTGTTATGCAGGCTTTGACTCTGTTAGGGTCGAAGCCATACCCAAGATTTAGCGTCTAATTAAATATTGTCCTATGGTTGCACAGCTACAAACCCCCGCGCTCAATTTAACTCACAACTTGTCCTACAGCGTTGAAGGACTGGTGCAAGTCTTTACAGGCCCGCAGCGCTGCTTTTTTACGAATGTCATGGCCCAGGCACTCCGCATAGCGGGACAGGGAGCTCCGGTACTGGCGGTACAGTTTCTTCAAGGGGGAATCAATCAAGGACACGATCGCCCGGTAAAGCTGGGGCAGAATTTAGATTGGGTGCGGTGCGATTTGTCGCGCTGCATTGACGAGACTGCTGTTACGGATCTCGATGAGGCGGAAGCACGATCGATCGAGCGTTTGTGGCAGTACGTTCGAGATGTGGTGCGTCAAGGCCGTTACGCACTGGTGATTCTCGATGAGTTAAGTTTGGCTGTTAATTTGGGAGTGATTTGTGAAGCTGAAGTGCTAGCATTTATTAATAGCAAACCCTACGATCTAGATATTATTTTGACCGGACCTGCGATGCCTCAGACAATTTTGGATGTTGCCGACCAAATTACTGAAATTCGCCGCAGTCAGGGACGTTAATTACCTTTGCGATAAAGGACACGGCAATGCCGTGTCCCTACTATATCTGGATTACCTCACAAATCCAGCAAAAATTCTGTAAATTATACGTCTCGAACTCTTTTTTTCATTAATCTGTAATTCCTGACCGACTGGAGTTGAGGACTAAGACAGAATCAAGGCGTGCATTACTGTAAATTTAATGCCCTCAAAAATTAAAGGTTTAATTCTCCGATTTTTTTTCCCTAAGTTTCAACAAAATTTCTGCATGAACTTCGCGCGTAATCGGGTAAAAATATGCTAAAATCATCCCAATAATTAAAGCAATTGTCGGCAAAGGTCCGATCGCCACTCGAATCGCAAACAGTGCAGACTCCGGCTGCACGGGCGGCGGCTGTCCCGGAACTGTAGGGAGGAATCCAGCTATTTCTAATGCTTGTCCTACCAACCACAAACCCAGGGCCAATCCGATTTTTTGCAGCAGTACCATAAACGCATAAAAAATGCCTTCCCGTCTTTCTCCGGTTTGCAATTCATCTAGTTCGATAACATCGGGTATCATCGACCAAGGCACCAAATAAGCAGTGGAAACTCCGACACCCGCCATCACTGCTAAAACATACATCAGCACGATTTGTCCCGGTTGCAGGAAAAACAGTCCGGCTTGGGCGATCATCCACAAACTCATTCCCATAAAATAAACTGCTTTTTTTCCGTACCTCTCGCTAACTTTACTCCACACAAATAGCATAGCTAATGCAGTACCTTGAACTGCGATCGCTGCTTGCGTAAAAGTTGATGATGGTAGTTTCATCCAGTCGATGACAAAATAAGGCAAAATTGAAGCAGTTAATTGTACTGCCAGCCAAGAACAGAGATAAATGCCAATTACGTACAAAAAAGGACGGTTGTTAAACGCAATCTTGAGCTGTTCTTTTATAGGTAATGAAGTTGAACTATCTTCTACAGGGTTTGCTTGTTGTTGAGAAATAACGTGCTGGCGAGTTCCAAAAAAGCACCAATACAAAGGCAATACAGAAATTACCGTACAGACGGCACCCAATAATATGTATTGTTCGATCGGAGTCCCTTTAAATGCTGCAAAGATAATTTGCGCTAAAATTAGCGACAAAATGCTGCCCCCGATCGAAAAAGCAAACCGAAAACTATTCAGGCTGGTGCGTTCGTTGTAGTCTTGAGTGAGTTCGGGAGTGAGCGCAGTGTAGGGAAGATTGACAGCAGTATAAGCGGTATTGAATAAAATAGCAATAACAACGTAGTACCAAAATAGAACAGTTGGATTTTGACTGGGAACAATCCACTGCAAAAAGAAGAAAATCCCGAAAGGAATTGCACCGTAAACTATCCAAGGATAGCGGCGGCCCCAGGGGTGAGAAGTGCGATCGCTCAACACCCCCACAATCGGGTCATTTACTGCATCCCAAATCTTACCAATTAACAAAATATTACTGGCTAAACCAGCAGCTAAACCTGCTACATTGGTAAAGAAAAATAGCAGGAAAAATACCAAAACATTTGCAGTTATTGCCGGACCGAGATCGCCTGCACCGTAGGCTAATTTTGTAGAGAAGCTGAGTTGTCGTGCTGCGGGATTGTTCGAGTCTGGGGGCGGAGGGGAAGTGTTGCTCATAAATTTTGATTTTCAGTTTATTGGCAGGCTGAGGCTTGCTAGTAGGAGTATAACTCGGTATTCGTCCTCTGACTAAATTTACTGGAGCGATCGCGCCGATCCTGAAAATTTGAAAATGCGATCGCTCCTAATATACACCATACCTGTAGCATTCCCTTCACCAATAATAGTTGGATCGGAAATCGTATATCTGTTTCAGTCATCGATCGAACTCTTTTTAGAAGGAAGAAGGAAGAAAGAAGTAAGAAGGAAGAAGGAAGAAGGAAGAAGGAAGAAGGAAGAAGAAAAACGATAACCACTGTCAATTGTCAATTGTCAATTGTCAATTGTCAATTGTCAACTCTTTAAGTTAGCAATTTAGATTTTGCTGAAATTGCGCCGACGCACCACAAAATAGCATTGACAATTTCCGATCGCTGCATATCTTCTTCAACAAAAAAACTGGCAAATTCTTGCTCGAAATTTAGATAATCGGCAAAAGCGTAAAGTACGCGCTTGTATTCTGTCGGCATCGGTATTGATGTAGCTTTCACTAAATCGAATAGCGCGTTCAAACAGTCGAGAATTATATCAGATTCGTCAACATCTTCTGCATCCAGCAAATAAAGAGTTTCTGCTAGATCGCAGATGGCGTCTATTTCTGTAGGTGGCGTTCCCAACTCGCTGACATTGATACCGCACAATTCAAGAGCATTAATCGCTAATTCAGG
>JBOFTL010000702.1:0-10852 GCA_051652045.1 Microcoleus sp.
GTACGAACTCGAATCTCTTTGTCGAGCAGCTTAAAAAAACGCTCGTGGCGCACTTACTGCGAAGTTATTGCGTGCAGAACGTTAAAATTGCGACCTATTCCGATGGTTTACCGCGCCACAAGTTAGAGCGAGTCTTGGAGTATATTGAAGCGCATCTCGATCGGAACTTAGAACTCGAAGAACTTGCCCGACAAATTGGTATGAGCCAATTTTATTTCAGTCGATTGTTTAAGCAATCCCTGAATATTACCCCACATCAATATGTTATTCAACAACGAGTCGAGCGAGCCAAACAATTGTTGAGAAAAGGTGAGTTAAATTTAGCTGAGATTGCGCTAGAGTGTGGATTCGCCAATCAAGGACATTTGAATCGGCACTTTAAGCGATTGACGGGTGCAACCCCAAAAGAAATGGCAAGAATGGATAAAACGATAAAGTTTGTATAAGACGGGCGATCGGAATTAATTTTATTCTAAAGATTTTAGGCTGGGTAGTTGAAGCACATCGATCGCAATTTGAGCGCAACCGACTAACGCGACGATGCCAGCAACGGCGATCGCCTGCAATGAGCTACCCAAAACAGCCACAACCCATAGCAAACCCACCCCAGCCAACCGATGATAAATGAGTGCGCGTCGTCGATTGCGATCCAAACTACAAGTAATCCAGTGCAAAACCGCCAGAGTCAGTAAACAAGAGCCCATCGAGCCGCACAGCAGCCATCGACCCGCATCAGATAACGTAATCCCAGCCAACCCCTTATAGGTTGCATACTTAGTCCCCACTCCCGCCGCCGTAATCCCGATCGTCAACGGTAAATGGAGATAGAGCCAGAACAAACTGACCCACACCCTTCCTTGCTTGGTATTTTGTAACGGTGTGCCATCAACGGTTTCAAAATACATCCACCACAAACTAAAAGCGGTTACCAATCCTAATACAGCGATCGCCGTGGCATTCAGATCCCAACTGCTTTGCTTCGATAGCCCGGTAATGGCGGCAAATAGTGATTCCCCTAATACAACGATCGTAAACAAGCCCATTCGCTCTGGGATATGGGTCATATCGGGCGGAAACTTAATGACAAAACGGCTACCCAAAAACGGGGTGAGAAAATCCATACTTAAACCGATCGCCCACAACCCAAATCGCAAAGGGGCAGGCACAAAAACCGAGATAATCCAGAATAAAACACTTAAGCCAAAACCACTACAAAAATGCCGAATCATCGATCGCATCTCCGGGTTGAACCATCCGGCGGCGGCATATTGCAGGATTAATATGATGCGAAAGGTGGCATAGGACAGGGCAAACCCGACGCTGGACGTATCCAAACCATGATGGGCATTCACTGCCATCACCACCAAAATCATCATTTGGAGTAATGTGACCAGCCGATCGTTGAGACTGTCTTGGTCGAATCGGGTGGCGTAAAAGGTTTCTCCGACCCAGCACCACCAGACTGGAATGAATAAAGCCACATAGTGCAGTAATCCCTGCACCGACACATCATCACTCAAGACCTTACCCAATTCGGCGATCGTCGCCACAAACACCAGATCGAAAAACAGTTCTAGCCAAGTTGCGCGTCGCTCATGAGGGGAGGGTTGTCGGAGGCGAGGAGGTTGCCAGAGGTTTTTCATGAGTTCAAGAGAGTAGCGATCGGGCAGAATAATATCTTTCAGAATACAGCTCTTCGCCTAGTAGCTATGTATGGGCAACTTTTTCATCGTGCAAATTCATAATCTACAAGTTGATTAAAGATACAACGGAAGAGGATTTCGATCTGATTTTTCAAATTAATGTCAAAGGTGTTTTTCTGGGTTTGAAAGAGGTGGCAACTCGGCTTCAGGAGAATGGACGGATCGTCAGTTTTTCTTCGTCAGTGACCCGCTTAATGTTACCAACTTATGGAAGCAGACTAAACACACTTGCTTCGATCGATAGACTTTAGCAGAAACAACTCAAACATTGGGCAAATAAGCAGTTGAAGAAAATGTGGCAGCAATAGAAATTCAATTGAGTGCAGCAGAATTAGAACAGCTTGATGCGCTGGCACCTGTTGGTGTTGCAGCGGGAGATCGCTACAATGCTGCGAATTTGAGCGCGATCGATCGGTGATCGAGAAATAGCAAGATGGAGGTTCGATCGTCAACATTTCTTCAACCGCAGGACGAGAAGCCCTAGCAAGTTTGCTAAGGCTCTATCAATTTAAAGAATCAAATTCAAATCACCAAACTCGTGCCAGAGATAGCCTCGATCGACTGCATCGGTGTAGGTTTGCTGCACGATCGCAGGCGGCAAAAATGCCGTCAGCAAATCGAGGTGACTCGCTTGCGGTTCGTGCAATCCTGTCAGCAATCCATCTACGAGCTTGAGGTGATGATTTTCAGTAATATGTAAGCGCGTGTATCCTCGTTTGGCTTGCTCTCGTCCCGTTCGATCGACAACCGATTCCAGGGCGCGGACTACCGTTGTTCCCACAGCAATAATTCGCCCACCGTTGTCTCGCGTCCGATCGATCTTCTGTGCCGCTTCCGCACTAATGTCATACTCCTCACAAGAAGCCGGATGTTGGGCATCGAGTTCATCATCGAGATAAGACGACAAGCCCGTATGCAAGACAATCTGTGCCATCTCAATACCGCGCCGCTTCAGGTCAAACAACACCTGCCAAGTAAATGCGCGACCCGCAGACGGCATCTCGGCAGATCCGGGCGCTTTGGCATACACCGTTTGATAATCGCCTAATGTCCAAGGGGCGGCAACATACTCATAGCGAATCGGCTCGCCCAAACGGTAGATCTGCTCAATTAAGGCAGTACCGGATCGATCGAAGCACAGCTTCCAGAGACGCGGAATTGTGGGATCGCGATCGATCGCGGTTGCCATCAGTTCAGCCCCAAATCGAAGCTGCATGGATGCTGTCAATCCACAGGCAAACGGCTGTCCCTCCTCACACACGAGCAGGGCCAACCAACTCTCATCACTCAAACGATGTGCTAATCGCACCTGTATGGGCATTCCTGTTGTAATTTCTGTTGCCATTAATGCCGCTGGTAAAGTTCGACTTGCATTGAAGACAAGCAAATCGCCACTCCGCAAGAATTCACCAATGCGGTTAAATTGCGCGTGTTGAACGGTGTAATCTTGTCGGTTCGTGACGAGCAATCGCACGCGATCGCGCGGAATTCCTCGATGTTCTGGTGGTTCTTTCGCAGATAACGAATCTGGCAATGTAAAAGTAAAAGGTGCAGTCATTTGTTTTGACTCAACTTGTTGAATATAAGCTCACTCCACCGCCACTAGCTCTGCGGCAACTTCTCCCTCATCCTCTTGCGCTTGAAATCGTTCGCCGTTCACAGCTTTCGATTCATCTGAGGCTAAGTAAACAAAAATCTCAGTTACGTCTTTCGGATCTGCCCATTCGGTCGGATCTTCTTCCGGTTCTGCAGCGCGGTGCATTGCCGTATTCATGTTGCCAGGGTCAACCCAATTCACGCGCACCGCACTGTCTGCGAGTTCTGCCGCCCAGGTTTGCGACAATCCTTCCAGTCCAAACTTGGAGATGCCGTAAGCTCCCCAGCCTGCATAACCCACAACTCCTGCATCACTGGTGACATTGATAATCGAGCCGCCGCGCTCGATCGTTGCAGGTAGAAGCTTCTGAATCAGTAGAAAAGGCGCGATCAAATTCGTGTTCAGAACTTGCTGAAAGGTCGCTAACGGATAGTCGAGCAGGTAAGGCATGGGGGACAAGCCGATCGTGGAAGCATTGTTCACCAACACATCCAATCGCCCTTCAAACTCAGTCAAGGTCATCGCTACAATCCGTTCAATATCCTGCGGATTGGTGACATCTGCGGCGATCGCTAACACCTTTGTTTGAGGCGCAATCTGTTGAATTTTAGCCTTCGCCTGTTGCAGTGCATCGGCGTGACGAGCGACGATCGCAACTTTGGCGGCTCCTTCGCGGGCAAATGCGATCGCCACTTCCAACCCTAATCCTTGAGAAGCGCCCGTAATCAAAGCATATTTCCCGTTCAATCGATGCATGAGGTTCTCCTAGCCGTTGTATCGGATGGCGTTACTTCTAAATCATACTCATTCCGAGTATGAGTTGACCGGCGAACGAGATGAAGAAATATTACAGTCAGACTACTTCCCCGATCGTTTTACTGGCGATCGCACGCCGGATTCTAGCAGTCCGCAGCCAGCAAATTACTGCTGGTATTTGATGGGGCTGGTGTTTCGACGGACAATCGTTTAAGCATTTGTACTTATTAATCAAACGCAATTTGCTAAAATTAATTGATGTGGTAGTAGAGCAAGACGCAATGATTTTGAGTAAAATTTTCGCCAATATACCGCAGCGGATTAAGTTGAACAATGAAATGGGAATGGATTGGGTAAGGCGTAATTTTGCTAATTTTCTAACAGTCGTCGAACCAAATTTATCATTGCGCGATCGCCCCAATAAAAGTGAAGTGGCAATCCCAGTACGTCATTTTTTTTAATAATTACTATTGACGATGCCTGCGCGTGATAAGATGGAAAAAATCAGCTTTTTCTAATATGGCTTCAGACTTAAATTTTGTCGAATATATCTGCGAGCAAATCGGTGGACTGGGGACTGTATCATTCAGAAAAATGTTTGGTGAATACGCAATCTACTATGGCGATAAAGTCGTTGCATTGGTGTGCGATAACCAGTTATTCGTCAAACCTACCGCAATCGGGCGATCGACCATCGAAAATGTTATTGAAGCGCCACCGTATCCCAAAGCAAAACCATACTTTTTGATTGAAGATCGACTGGACGATCGCGAGTGGATGTCAAATCTCATTCAATTAACAGCCAGCGAGCTTCCTGCACCAAAACCCAAGAAGCCAAAAAAGGCAAAACAATGAACGATCGAACGTCAAAATATCAAAAAATATATGACGTGGTAAGACAAATACCCCCAGGAAAAGTCCTTACCTACGGGCTAGTGGCTGAATTGGCTGGGTTGTACGGTAAACCTAGATTGGTAGGTTATGCTTTATTTCGGGTAGAAATAGACTCCGATGTTCCTTGGCAGCGAGTTGTTAATTCTAAGGGCGAAATTTCCTATTCTGAGGCGAGATGCGGGGGCGATTATTTACAGAAAACTTTACTCGAACAAGAGGGAATCGAATTTATGAAGGGCGATCGCATCGATCTGAAAAAATATTTATGGCGAGTGCCGATCGAGCTATCTTAATAATATCATAGCCGATCGATTGACGGTAATAAAATTAGTTCGCATCACGAACTTCAGTACACTATATTTGGCGGACTTTAGTCCACACTACAAACCGTTTTTATGGTAATCGATCGGACATAATATAACAACTCATTCAAGTGCGATCGCCCATCTGTTTCTGTTTAGCGAGACTCAATCGATCGATTAGAAGGCTCGAGATCCTGTGAGGATATCTACTGCCCAAAGGCTGCGCCAACACAATTCAGAATCGCGATCGATGTCACGACGATTCACATCAACAATTGAGGGAAATGCTTCTAATGCTTCCGATCGCTTGCTAGGCTCTATGACTGTGCCCGTTAGCGATGAGAATATCAGCATTACTCCCATTCCTGCCATGATTGCATTTTCCGCAAAGCTAATAATGCCTAATGGTGCTTTAGAATTCCCTCCAACACAGGCACAGTTGAGTGCCATCTTATCGATATAAACAGCTTTAAAAACTGAAATTGCTCCACTTATTCCGATAGCAAAAGATCCAATTCCCGTAGCAAGTGGAGCGATGCCAGAAAGAAATCCCAAGCCGATCGACAGTTCAGCAAATGGGTAAACTTTAGCGTAGGGTTTTATGCGTTTTGTTACTAAGTCATACTTCTCAAAACTCTCAGTAAATGACTTGAGATCCATTAACTTCAGTGATGCCAACATGGACAGGGAAATTCCCATAAAACCCGTCATTCCCAGCGATGCAGCTAAAGCGATCGCACCGGCGGTGGAAAATAGGGCAATGACTGGAGTGTAGGAATATTCGTCTTTTTCTGATTTCACATCGAGATATTCTGCCAAGTCAGTGTAGCCGCCAATCCGCTTATCTCCAAAGAAAATTTGCGGCGTTGTCGTCACTCCATACTTAGCTTTAAACGCATCAATTTCTTCGGGCGATCGCAGTTTAATATCCTCAAATGGAATATCTTGCTTCGTTAACAACTCGATCGCCCGCAATCCCCACGGACACTCACGATCGTGAGTTGACATCCGATAAAGTTTGACATTTTCGATTGTTATTGTAGTAGTTGCCATGACTTTCTCCTGAAAATAAGTAAGTCCACCTAATTAAACGCAAGATCCGAATCACCCAAAAGCTTACTCGATCGGCATTCTTCCTTTTTTGGTCTTCTGAAAAATGGACAATAGCAGAAAATTCATCCGTGTATCCATGTCAGAATCCGTGTCGTGCTTTCCTTCTTTCTTCTACTTAATGACCGAATTAAATATGTAAATTGGGACAAATCTCTCCTGACTGCTTTTGCGGTGAAGCTGACCACTGCTGGATAATATTTGTCAGTTCCCGACGCAAGAGCATTAATTCTGCAACTTGTCGATCGATTTCATCAATTTGCTGTTCTAGCTTATTTTTCACATCGCCGCAGGGCAGATCGCCTCGATCGAACACTGCCAAGCATTCACCAATTTCTTGCAGGCTTAAACCCAAAGATTGCAAGCGTTTGATAAAAGCTAGACGAGTCACTGTATCGGGTTGAAATAAACGAAAATGCCCTTCAGTCCGCCCGCAGCTTTTCACTAATCCTAATTCTTCGTAGTAGCGGATTGTTTTAATCGGGACACCGCTTTGATGGGAAAGATCTCCAATTTTGAGTAAGGTTGGTTCGCGAGCTAGCACGATCGATCGCCTCCTTTATCGCTGGTTCTACTATGATAAAATCTCCATCCGACTGGAGAATCAAGGGGTTGTCAAAAAAAATTTCTATCGCCCTGGGTGGCAACCAAAAGAAGCGTTAGCCCGCAACCAGTTTCAGCATTAACTGCATCCACCGCCACCAGCATCAAAGTTATCGGCTGGGGTGATTCAAAACTCGGATGTCTCATTTCTTGAAAAGAATCCCTCTGATGTTTGGGAATTTCCTAAATTTCATATTCTCCAAGCTTTGCTCTAAATTTTAATATCTTTGAAAATGATTTTTAGTAAAAATTAAATTATTAGTAGGTTGGGTTAAAAAAATCAACCCAACCCACTTTATTTCGCGACAAATAGCTAAAAAACTTAGATTTCGTCTTCCAAATTTTCTAGCACTTCATCCTCATCATCACCATCATCCTCATCCTCAAGGTCATCGACAGGAGCAACAGAATTAGCAGAAACCACAGCCCCAGTAGCTAGTTTTTCTTTTACTAGCTGCTCGATTTGAGCTTTAAATTCCGGTTTTTCCTCCATGTTCTTAATCACATTATCTCGACCTTGAGCAATGTTGTCACCGTTGTAACTGTACCAAGAACCTTTTTTCGTAATTACTCCCATTTCTTCCGCCAAGTCTGTCAAACAGCCCAAGGTAGAAATGCCCTTGCCAAATACAATGTCAAATTCGGCAATGCGGAAAGGCGGAGCAACTTTATTTTTAGCAACTTTCACTTTAGTGCGGTTGCCGTACTCATCTGAACCTTTTTTCAATGTTTGAATGCGGCGGATGTCTAACCGCACGCTAGCGTAGAATTTGAGAGCGTTACCGCCTGTTGTTGTTTCAGGATTTCCGTAAGTGACGCCGATTTTTTGCCGCAATTGGTTGAGGAAAATTACCGTACAGCCGGATTTACCGATGTTACCGGTGATTTTCCGCAAAGCTTGACTCATCAAGCGCGCTTGTAAACCCATGTGAGAGTCGCCCATGTCACCTTCAATTTCGGCGCGGGGGACCAAAGCCGCTACGGAGTCAATTACTACAATATCTACAGCAACGGATCGCACCAGTTGATCGACAATTTCTAAAGCCATTTCCCCAGTGTCGGGCTGGGAAACTAATAGATTTTCAATATCGACGCCCAAAACTGAGGCGTAGGTCGGATCGAGGGCGTGCTCGGCATCCACGAAGGCGGCGATACCGCCGGATCTTTGTACTTCTGCGATCGCGTGTAGGGCTAGAGTGGTTTTACCGGAACTTTCCGGGCCGTAAATTTCGATCACTCGGCCTTTGGGTAAGCCGCCTCCTAAAGCGATATCCAGTGTCAGCGCACCCGTGGATATCGTTTCTACTTTCATCCGAGTGGCGTCTCCCAAACGGACGATGGCCCCCTTGCCAAAGCTGCGCTCGATTTGCTGCAGTACCGAACTCAGGGCTTTTTGTTTGGCAACGTCTTCAGTCCCAGTTTTTGGTGATGTATCTTTTCTTGGCATTTGCGGTACGCGGGTACACCCCTCGCGGAGTTTGTTGATTAACTGTACAACACGTATGTTAACAGGTATTTTTGAGGGCGTCCGATTCTGGGCTATTTGATTTAAAAATCTTTATAATACTTTTGCTCGGGTAAAGCGCTTGCGCTCCCAGTGACGAAGGAATCCCCGTCCTTTTAGGGCAGGGAGTTTCAGACGGTCGAGCGTTTTTGCGCCTCACTAACGATCGCTTTTTTGCCGCCCAATTCTTGGAAATACAGGCTGCCGACTGTTGTTAAAAATGCTAGATAAGCTAGTGCTTGTGCGAGATAAATTTTATCCCGGTAGCCAAACAGCGCTTTCAATATTATACCCGGAAACTGGCGATCGGGCAAAATTTCCGTCGCATTCCACAACAGCGAGCCGAGGATGCAAGAATGGATTTGGGAAGTGCGATCGCCCCAAACACAAATCCCTCGATAATTGCTATCCATTTGTGACAAAATACCCGCTGCTGCGTCAAAATGTTTGAGTGCAGATACAACCAAACCTGCTACTATTAATAACAGCAAAATTCCCATCAATTTAAAAAACAAGCGAAGATCGATTTTCACGCCCCATTTAAATAACAAGACGCCAATTAACGCCGCCCCCAGCAAACCTGATAAAGCTCCTAAAGCGGGACTTAAACCTTGCTGAAATTGAGCGCTGACAAACAAAACTGTTTCAAAACCTTCGCGAAGTACGGCGATAAAAATCAAGCCAAAAACGCCCCATCCGGCAGCAGTATTTTCTCTCAAAACAGCGGTAATTGCGCCTTCGACTTCGGCTTTGAGAAAGCGGGCTTGCTGGGTCATCCATACCAGCATCCAGCTTAACATGGCGATCGCGACGATGCCTAAAACGCCTTCTAATAACTGTTTGATTATTGGCGCGTAAGGTTGCGAGGAGACTGAGAGTCCTCGCAGCAGTAAATTAAACAAGATTCCCACCAATGCGCTAGCAGCAATTCCCGCACCGACTCCTGCATAAACCCAGGAATTGAGGTGAGATTGTTCTGCTTTTTTCAAGCAAGCGAGGACGATTCCTACAACTAATGCTGCTTCTGTGCCTTCGCGCAGGGTAATCACAAATGTGGGTAATGCTTCGCTAAAATTCATTATTTTGGGTAATTGGTAATTGGTAAAGTTTGCAATAGTTTTTTGCTGCGTGAATCTTCATCTAAGTAAAGACGAATTTGGCTCATGTTGTCTCCTGATTTTTGAGCTTATTTAATACTGCAAAACGCTCGTATTCGTCTTGTTCATCGGCTAAATTTACTTCTATTTCTGCTCGATTTGCGTGATAATAAGTCAGTGCAACATAAACTTGCGCTAAGGTAAGGTGCTCTAGATCCGCTGCTATTTCTTCAGCGTTATTGGCTTGTTTGTATAACGCTGCAATTCACTTCACTGATGTGGCATTACCTGCAATAATAGGGATGTCATTGAGAAGTTGCGTATCGCGGATAATTAAAGTGCCAATATCTATAATTGTTGCTGTCAAAGTGGTTTCTCCTTAAAATTGCTAGTTCATATAATTTCCCAGAAACTCCTGCTGAGAGCTCATCTCTTCTGCTGACTTTTCGGAAATCAACCTCAAAAATCCTCGCAATTGTTCTCCAATCGAATAACTTTGTCTTCCCGTCACAATTCCTGAATGTTCTCGACCTTATTCCATATGAATTTTATGCAAGCGACAAAAATCTCCCACATTCAAAGTATAGATAACTCGACCCCGAGCAGTTGCCCATATTAATTGTTCTTCATCAGTGCAACTGAGATTATTAGCTTCAGCAGTGGTAACTACAACATCAATACCTGCATTTCGGAGCGCTTTGACTAAGGAGCGTTCCAGAATATCCTCATCTAAATATAAACTAATTTTGGTCAAGATTAAATCCCCGCTTTATGTTCATTTGCCAAGAGATCGCACTCAGCTTCCTCCGCAGCAATATCGGCATCAATTTGCTCTTTATTGGCGTAGTAATAAGCTAGGGCTGCATGAACTTGTGCTAAATTTAAGTGAGGAATTTCTGCAATGATTTCTTCTGGTTTCATCCCCATTTTGTACCAAACGGCGATTCGTTGAACTGTTATTCTTGTTCCTGCTATGCGGGGGCGATTTCCAGAGGTTTCTGGTGTGGAAATGATGAGAGTGCCAATATCAGTTAAAGTTGGCATAGGTGAATCTGGGGTTAAAAATTAGAAGTTAAGTGTAGCATAAATTATTAATATTTTCGACGCGCTCCAACTAAAGAAACCGGGTTTTTGGCCCTCCATCAACACCAAAGAAACCGGGTTTTTGGTCGAATCTATCGATTTTCATCCGAGGTTTTCGACAAAAACCCGGTTTCTGGCTACCCGCGAATAACTCCAAAGCAGTTGGGGCCGACATCTTGCCGGCCCCACAGACTAGATATCAT
>JBOFTL010000703.1:0-1789 GCA_051652045.1 Microcoleus sp.
TGTCAGACTTCCTCCATAAGTAAACTCAACAACATGATTATCAGATGGCAAAGCTTTCTTAAACCAAACCACTGCTGACGTGCAAAGTGCATCTTCAAACTGTACCTCAGCAGCATCAAAACAGTGAATTCGCAGCAGGGTAACGCGATTTAGCAAGTAATCTTTAATTTGCCGCCCGTAATTTACATCCATAAATCCGCTGGGAATCAGCCACCCCGCCAAACCACCTGCAGCCATGCTCGCATCCGCAACGCACAAAAAATAGCAGTAAAGACTCGCCAACTGACTGAGTTTGATTCCTGCGGTTTGCTGTGCTAATTGTTGCAGTCGAAGCTTGTCAATTCTGTTCAAATGATGGTGCCTGACGGAGGGGGGGTTGCAAATAATTAAGTTAGCTTTTGCCTCCTCAAATTCAGGGGGTATCGCTTTGGTAAAGTCGGCGATATTTAACTCTAGAGAAGTGTGCTTCCAAAGCTCGATCGCTTCGTTCCCGTAGTGGGGGTCAATTTCATAACCGACTGCTTTAACAATTTGCGATCGCCCGAATTGCTGCAATAATGCCGAGTAAAAAGAACCCGTACCGAAAGCCGGATCGAGAAAGCGAATCTTAATGTCTGACGGCAACAGTGTTGAAGCATACTTGAGAATATCTGCTGCTAATGCTGGAGGCGTAGCAAACTGACCTAGCTTATTTCGCTGAGCCTGGGTTTTAGCTCCATCCAGTTGCGATTGCCGCAGCATTCGCGTCAATTCGGTTGTTGCAGTTACATTCATATTCCAAATAGCGATAAATCATCAATTCGATGTTCCCAAATCCAGTCTATTCCTTCGGCCGCTTCATAACCTAAATAGCCGCTGTCGAAATAACCGCAAAGAAATAGAATAAAACGGATATTATTACCGTAATTGCTCCTTAATTGAGTCATTTTAATAGCTTCTTCTTTGCGCCGCTTATTGGGATTGGTGTAGTCACCGGCCGATTTTGCTTCAATCAATAACGGGAATTCACCAGGGCTAGAATTAATTGGCGCGATCGCAACATCAATAGGGATATTAATTTGTTTGCTGCCGGACTGTAAAAGTACCGGAACATTAAGTCGAAATGAGAAAGTTCCAGGCTGCATTGTCTCAAAACTTAATCCAGCTCCACCTCTAACATAGCAATAACCGCGCTGTTCCAACCATTGCCTAATTGCAGCAAGCTGCCTTCGTTCTTGAGCGTTACGAACGATCGGATCGTTCATAGCACCGCAAAGCCGATCTGCTACAATTGTTGCTGCTTTTTGCACTTCATTATTAGTTGGCTGCTGTCCGCTTTCTAACCAAGGAAAAATATCTTTGTCGAGCAGCCGTGCAATAATTTGACTGATTTTTGTCAGTTCGGCATCCAGAGTTGAAATGTCCGCCCGAGGTGGAATTCGCTGTCTCTCTTCCATATTTTTGACTAGATTTGGCGGCACTCCAGCTAAGCCGATTAAACGATCGCGCGCAATTGGCGGTGCTGTTGCCATGCGTAAAATGGGTAAAACTTCTGGATGCTGTCGCAGCAGGTTGGATGTAATATCGGTCAAATTAGCTGTTTCTACTAAGGCAGATTCAACAAGTTGAGTTGTCGCAATGCGAGTGTCGCGGTAAGCTTTGGGAGCGAACAGCATGAACCAATTATTGTAGAAGTCTACCGACAGGGCAATATCGGGTTTCCACAAATGGGGTTTGTCGGCATTAACTGGCACTGCACCTCCTCTAATCGCGATCGCCGCCAAGATAACTTAGATTGCCGGAACATCTC
>JBOFTL010000704.1:0-4458 GCA_051652045.1 Microcoleus sp.
AGCCGATTACTTTGCAGCAAGCGGTTGACTTGGCCCGCCGCAACAGCCAAACCGTGCAAATCGCCGAAAAACAAGTCGAACAAAGCCGAGCCGCCCTGCGAGAACAGCGAGCAGCTTTGTATCCTGACCTAACTTTTCAAATGGATGCCAGCCGCTCTGTAACGGCGGGTGGAGAACTGGGAATCCGCGCCGCGCAGCGCCGCGCCGATTCTTTGGCAAGACGCAGGGGAACGGAGAGTACCGAAGTCGGTCCAAACTTCGGCAGCAATGCTCTCAACAGCACTTTGCAGTTAAGTTACGACCTCGATTTGTTCGGCCGCCGTAACGCTAACATCCGCGCAGCCGAGGAACAGGTGCGGTTTCGGGAACTGGACGTAGAACGCCAAGCCGAACAACTCCGCTTTGACGTTACAGATGCTTACTACAACCTGCAAGACGCCGACGGACAAGTTGCCATCCGCCAAGCTTCGGTGCGGAACGCCCAGCAAAGTTTGCGGGATGCGGAAGCTTTGGAACGGGCTGGGGTAGGAACGCGGTTTGCGGTGTTGCAAGCCCAAGCAAATTTGGCTAACGAACAACAGCGTCTCGCGGAAGCGCGCCGGGACCAGCGAGTGGGCCAGCGCCGGCTGGCTGAGGAGTTGAATATCAGTCAGTCGGCAAATTTGACAGCGGCCGATCCGGTGGAGCAAGCGGGTTCTTGGCGGCTGTCTTTGGAAGAGAGTATCGTGCTGGCGATGAAGAATCGCGCTGAGTTGGAACAGCAGTTGGTGCAGCGGGATATTAGCCAGCAGCAGAGGCGATCGATTTTGGCGGGACGCTGGCCTCAGGTGGGTGTCTCGGCTACTTACAACGTGCTGGGGCAAGATCCCGACGATCCGGACCCGTTTGAGGCTCGCGGCTGGGCGGACGGGTATTCGGTGCGGGCGACTCTGACTTGGAATATCTTCGACGGGGGAGCGACGCAGGCGAGGGCGAGACAGCGGGAAGCAGATATCAAAATCGCGGAAAGTCGGTTCGACCAACTCCGCAATCAGGTGCGCCGGGAGGTGGAACAGGCGTATTTTGGCTTGGAGTCGAGTTTTGAGAATATCGAAACTTCTGAGGCGGGGGTGTTGCAGGCGAGGGAATCTCTGCGTTTGGCAAGGTTGAGGTTTCAAGCTGGGGTGGGCACTCAGACGGATGTGATTCAGGCGGAAACGGATTTGACTAGAGCTGAGAGAAACCGACTGTTGGCAATTATTGGCTACAATCGATCGCTCTCGTCTCTCCAGCGGGCCGTCACGAATCTCCCGAGTAATGACCTTTCGGATACTCCTTAGATAGTTGGGAATTGGTAATTGGTAATTGGGCATTGGGAATTGGGCATTGGGCATTGGGCATTGGGAATTGGGCATTGGGAATTGGGCATTGGGCATTGGGCATTGGGCATTGTTAATTCTCCTACTCTCCCCATCTCCCCATCTCCCTATCTCCCCCTCTTCCCATCTCCCCATCTCCCCCTCTTGCTTCTTTCTTTCTTAACGATCGACATATTCGTTAATATTTTGTAATAGATCTCTATGTCAACAGTGTTAAGGAACGGGCAATGGCCAATATCAAGTTTGTGAAGGAAGATCGGGAAGTCATTGCAGCAGACGGAGCTAATTTGAGGATGAAAGCTCTTGAAAATCGCATCGACTTGTACACTCTTTCGGGAAAGATGATGAATTGCGGGGGCTACGGTCAGTGCGGCACCTGCATTGTGGAAATTGTGGAGGGAGGCGAAAATCTGTCGCCCCGCACTGACTTTGAGAACCGCAAGCTCAAGAAAAAGCCGGCAAGCTATCGGTTGGCCTGTCAAACTTTGGTCAACGGCCCGGTAAGCGTGAAGACGAAGCCGTAGCTGGGGAAAAAGTCAGTTGACAGTTGAGAGTTGAAAGTTGAGGGCAAACAGGTTGACAGTTGACTGTTGTCATTAGTCAGAGGGAAGAGGGAGAAAGTAGAAATTCTCGGATTTTCGGGCTTTCGGACTTTCCGACTCTCTCGCTCTGTTGCAGGTCTTTGAGTGGTATTCTAGTTGTGTGTGTTTTTCTATTTGCCGATCGAGGCGAGTGTCATCATGGAAACTAACGATCTAGGGTTTGTGGCAACCATTCTTTTTGTATTGGTTCCCAGCGTTTTTCTTATCATTCTTTACATTCAAACAGCTAGTCGCGAAGGCAAAAAAGATTAAGCAACTACTGCTATTGCTATTTTTGTCGGGCTTTACTGTTTGTTGAAAAAGCGCCAATAGCTTCTTGCTTTGGCGCTTGTATTTTTGAAAAAAGAAAAAAGAAGGAAGAAGGAAGAAGGAAGAGGGAAGAAGGAAGAGGGAAGAAAAAAGAAAGAAGAAGGAAACTTTTTTTCATCCCCCACTCTTCCACTCTCCCCCTTTCTCCCTCTCCCCCTCTCCCACTCTCCCACTCTCCTGCTAACTAAGCGGCTGGGGTGCGGGCTAGCAATACGGGACAGTTGGCATAGACTCGCACGTAATCGGAGAGAGAACTTCCCAGCAGCCGATCGAGATCGACGAAACTTTTAGCGATGTTGGGGCGGCGATCGGGCGAACCTAGCACTAATAAATCGACGTTTCTTTCCTCAGCAATCCGACAAATTGTTTCTCCCGGTTTGCCTGTAGCTGTAACGCAGCGGTAGCTAATTCCCATTTGTTTTGCGAGTGCTACGGCAGGTGCTAATACGGGATCTTTTTCAGCATTTGATGTGGTATCTTCGCTGGACTTTCCGGTCAAATCTTTAGTAACGTGTACTAAAATTATCTCTCCACCACTGACTCCTTTCACAAAAGATAGGGCTAGTTCTAAAGATTGTTTGGCAGAATCTGATTTGTCGATCGCCACCATCACGCGCTTGATTTTTTTGACGTAGATGTCGTCTTTTACTAACAGCATCGGTCGGGATGTTAGCTGGAAAACATATTGACTTACTGAGTTTTCCAAAATTGATTGCAGTCGGCCCAGCCCCCGCGAACCCATAATTACTAAATCCGACTTTTCTTCTTCGGCAACTTGGCAAACTGTGGTTTTGGGATCTCCCTGTTTGAGGCGGGGATTGACTTTGCTGGGATCGATATTTAAAGATTGGACTGCTTGTGCTAAAATCTTGCCTCCTTCTTCCAATTTGTCGGCCATGCCGTCGGAAGTTACTTGGGGCGGAACTACGTGCAATACTGTGGCAGATGCTTGCTGCAAGGAAGGGATGTCCATCAACATATTAAACATCTCTTCGCACAAACCGCGACCGGCTACGGCTACTAAAATTTTTTCTATCATGGTTTTTTTGGTGGTGAAAATGGTTGAGTTTTTTGTGCGGCGTTAAACTGGAGCGTTGGTACTCTAGCTTCTTAACTTAGGTCTTATGTCAAGCATAAGCCTGAAGATTGTCTTATGATTTGTAGAAATGTAGCGTTTTGGAACGATTTGTAACGTGTTGGAAAACGATCGAACTCAACCTGAACTGGCACAGGCGGGCGCTATTGAGAGTCTGTCTGCGGGTGAATACGGCGGCTGGTTTGAATATTTGGTGCGGGTGTACCCCCACCATACCGACTACGGCGGCATGGTGTGGCACGGAACTTATCTGGCTTGGATGGAGGAGGCACGGGTGGAAAGTTTGCGCTCGATCGGAATTGAGTATGCTGATTGGGTGGCTCAGGGCTTGGAATTGCCCGTGGTGGAACTTTCGATCCGCTACCACCGGGCGGTGCAGATGGGGCAAGCTGTGGCGGTGAGGACGCGGATGGCTGCGGGTGAGGGGGTGCGGTTGCTGTGGGATTACGAAATTCGATCGGCCGACGGTAATGAATTGTACGCGACGGCGCAGGTGACTTTGGTAGGGGTCGATCGGGAAAAGGGCAAGATTATCCGTCAGTTGCCACCCACCCTCAAAGATGCTTTGACGAGGCTTAGTGCTAAATCGTGATTTTAGATCGCGCTCGATCGAAGGACTAGATTTAGTTTGTAGTGAGGACTTTAGTCCTCTGAGATTTTAAAGACTGAAGTCTTTACTACAAACGATTTTTAAAGACTTTTAAAGACTGAAGTCTTTACTACAAACCATCTTTTTGTATTTAATTTGGGAAATTGTTAATAATGTCAAATAAACTGGAATTACCCGAGATAAATATCGAAGGAAAGTCAGAATCTTTGAAAAGTAATAAATTAAATGATGGTGGTTGGAAAACTTTTAATAAAACAAGGATTATTTCTGCAATTCCTGATGGTGTAATATCTGGCGATTTAGCTAACAGTAAAGGTAATTTTTGGGCGGTTATTTCGTTATTGGCGGCGCTATTGGCTGTGTCTTTCGCAGCCATTTTTATTAGGTTTAGCGAACAGGAAATTAGCCCGAATGCTACGGTTTTTAACCGTTTGTGGATCGCAACTGTTGTATTTGGAATGTGGAACGGTGTCGGTACTGCGC
>JBOFTL010000705.1:0-7769 GCA_051652045.1 Microcoleus sp.
AGTTGCTACAACGGGGGGGACCCCACGCCAGTTGCTACAACGGGGGGGACCCCCGCAACGCACTGGCTGCGCAACGCACTGGCTCCCCTTATAAAGGGGGGGGACAAGAACACTGTTATTTCGTTTAAAATTGGTATAACAAAAAACCTATCCGTGTCATCCGTATCGTGCTGTTGGGAATTGGTAATTGGTAATCGATCGACGAGCGTTGATGATTAGCAATTAAATAACTACAACCGATTTACGACGATTTGAAAGCGCTATTAGCTTGTGTCCTTTTTGGGTACTGCTGTACCGTTTTGTTTGATTAATTTGATGTCTTTATCGACAATTTCTCCTAAGCTAAACTGCAAAGTTTGGGTTTGTTCTTGATAGCCTTTGGCAGAAATAACAACTGTTACTGTACGTTTACTATTTTCTTGTTTGGGTGCTTCTAAACCGATGAACTCGAACTTTCCCTTATCGTCAGTGACAGTCGATTCGCCACTGTCCGGGATTTTGACATTGACTCGGACGATCGCAACGCCCTCCAAGTCAGTTACTTTCCCCCGAATCCCAGCAGGAGATAAGGTGAGATTAGCAACAGCAAATTTGGGTTGATTGAGGTTATCACGGGAAGGTAAAATAACTTTTGTTTGGGCGGTTTTATAGCGATTGGCGGCACCAGGTAGCGATGCGGTTAAGGTATATTCACCCGGCGGTAAATCGATAAAATGGAAAAAACCATCGATCGCAGTTGTAGTCCGATCGCACCGTTTCGCTAACCTTTCCCACTCAGAACCATAACTTAATGCTTGCAGCGATCGCTTCTTTTCAAATGCGTCTGGCATTGCAGTAATTTCGACGATCGCATTACCAATAGTCAAACCCGTTTCTTTATCGCTAACTTGTCCGGCGATCGCGACTTGATGGCGAATAGAATTTAGTTCAATCCACTGTGACATTGTTTTTCTATTTTCCCTAATTGCCAATTTGTTGGGCGATCGTTAGCGGCACCAACTCTCCTGTTTCATCCACCGGAACTGCGATCGTGAGGGTATAATTCAGCGCTGCTTTAGGCTTGCCTCCGATCGCCTGCCAAAACTCGCCTAAACTATTTAATGAACTAGGACGCAAACTAACTGACCGAATCGGAGGTTCTCGATCTTTCAAACTTCCTTCGAGAACCTCTGCCGGAAGTTTAGAATAGCGCAGCAGCACTTTCATTACTTGACTCAGTAACATATGTTCTGTCTGCATTTCTTTCTTATGGTCAGATTGCGCGCTAGGCCAAGCCGTAATCAGGTAAGAACAATCGACTCGGGCTGGCGGGCGCTTTCTAATTCCCCTACCGTCACTGGTACGTTCTAGCGACCACTCACTGCTGCGTAACTCCAGATTTTCTCGGATATCGTAAAGAAAAAGATCGATCGCGGGTAGCGTCACTTTGTTGCGAAACTCGCTATCCGGTACAGCAAAGCTAATCTCTACTTGCGACGACAAATTGGGTGGCAGTTCGTGCTTGAGTAGTTTTTCTAAAGTGCTATCCAAGTCTTCGAGCATAGTTATTTTACCTAATGCTGAAACTACTGGTTTCTGGATTTTCCAGGTGGCATTATGCCCGCTGACGGGACGGGGCAATTCTTTTACAGGCAGTAATCAATACTCTAGCTTTACTGCTCGATCGGGTAATGATTTTTAGCTGATGATTTTTAGCTGATGATTTTGACAATTGTACCCTGAAAGATTTGTCCGCTAGAATCAATGACAGTTCTAGCGATCGCGACGCGGTACGGATCTTTTCTAGGACTGCAATTAGCTTTCGAGCGCAGTAGCATCAATGCAAATACCGAGCATTTATCCTGTTGTATAGGATATTTTGGTAAACAGCAACATTTGTAACAAAATTTAAACTATTTCGATCGGAAACTTTACCAAGGGCGATCGAACATCGACCTCAAACAATATTTATGGATCTAGTGATGCTAGATCTGACAGGATTTTTTCTAGAATATTAAATAATTTACTGAGGAACTGAGACACTATGATGAAAATTATTAGTTCAATATATAGCTGCTCCGGATCGTTCTTCAGTCTCGCGTTGTGCGGGCGAAAGTTAGACACTACGCAGTTGCAATCGCCATCGAATATTTGTCAATCAGATTAGTGATGACAATTAAAAAAACATCGAGTACGATCGTGGTAGACTGAAAAATAAAAAGCCAAAAATCAAATAACAAATTTACTGCCAAGTATTTTTTGAGCGAAACCTTAATGCACGTTGATGCAGGCCCAGAAACCCTCTTGTCGCAGGAGCTCACTATCCTCACAGTAGAGGATAGCGAAGCGACACGCTACGCGATCGCCCGGACGCTGCAAAAAGAAGGATTTCAAGTCCTTCAAGCAGCCACGGGGGCAGAAGCGCTACACCTCCTAAACGTCCAAAAACCAGATCTGATCCTCCTCGATGTTAAACTACCGGACATTAGCGGATTGGAAGTCTGCCGGAAAATCAAATCCGATGTCACAACATCATCAATTCCCGTACTTCACCTCTCAGCTAACTGTACTACCGCTCGATCGAAAGTAGCAGGATTGGAAGGAGGTGCCGACGGATACTTGACCCAGCCGATCGACTCTGCGGAGTTAATCGCAGCAGTCAAAGCATTTCTGCGCAATTACCTGCAAGAAAAAAAGCTGCGTCAAACCCAAGAAGAACTCGAACAGCGAGTCACAGAACGCACCGCCGAACTAGCTCAAACCAATGCAATTCTCAAACAGCAAATCGCCGCCAGCGAAGCCTCCCGCAAAGAACTAGAACAAACAAAAGCAGCCCTGGAAACAGCCTACGGCGAACTCGAACACCGAGTCACCGAACGCACCACCCAATTGTTACAAGCGAACAAAGCTTTGCGGCAAGAAGTGCAAGACAGAAAACAAGCCGAAGCAGCTTTGAGAAAATCTCAAGCAAAAATTCAAAGCTTGATTGAATCCAACATCATCGGCATTTTATTTGGCAATATAGACGGCCGGATAGTAGATGCCAATGACGAGTTTTTGAGCATCATCGGTCACAGTCGAGAAGACTTAAAGTCAGGCAAATTGTGGTGGACGGAAATCACCCCTCCAGAATACACCCACCTCGACCGACGCGGCCTCGCCGAAGCCAAAATCAGCGGTGCCTGTACCCCCTACGAAAAAGAATATTTCCGCAAAGACGGCACCCGGATTCCGGTATTAGTGGGCTACGTCCTCATCGGTCCAGAACGTTATGAATCCGTAGCCTTTATCCTCAACCTCACCGAACGCAAGCGCATCGCAGCCGAATTGGCCGAACTCCTCGAACGCGAACAAATCGCCCGCCAAAAAGCTGAGGAAGTCAACCGGATGAAAGACGAATTCATCGCCACCGTTTCCCACGAACTGCGAACTCCCCTCAACGCTATCCTCGGTTGGTCGCAGTTGCTGCAAAAAAGACAGCTAGACCCTAACGCCGTAGCCCGCGGCTTAGAAATTATCGAACGCAACGCCAAATCTCAAACCCAATTAGTAGAAGATTTGCTGGAAATTTCGCGCCTGATTCGGGGAAAAGTGCGCCTTATCGTCAGACCGATCGAACTTGCCAAAGTCATTCAAGCTGCTATGAATACAGTAGTATTGGCCGCCGAAGTCAAACACATCAAGCTGGAATTCGTTTCAGAATGCCCTGCTACCGTTTCGGGAGATTTTGACCGATTGCAGCAAGTAGTGTGGAACCTGCTGTCCAACGCCATCAAATTTACCCCCGAAGGCGGCAGAGTCGAAGTCCGACTGCAAGCAGACAGTGAAGAAACCACCGACTCCAGCAAAGAAATCTCCTGCGTCGAAATCGCCATCAGCGATACCGGTCAAGGAATTTGCCCGGAATTTTTGCCTTTCGTATTCGACAGGTTCCGCCAAGCAGACAGTTCCACCACCAGAGTGCAAGGCGGTTTGGGACTGGGGCTGGCAATCGTCCGCCAACTGGTAGAACTCCACGGCGGCCATGTCTTTGCTGACAGTCCCGGACTCGGACAGGGAACGACTTTTACGGTCAAATTGCCGTTGGTATCCCCCGAAAATCAACCAAAACCCTCAAAATTTGCTGCCAAACTGCCTGCAGAACCTGGATTTGAAGACTTTCCAGTATTAGACGGCTTGCGGGTACTGGTTGCAGATGACGAAGTAGATGCCCGCGAGTTTGTAACGGCAGTACTCCAACAGTGTGGGGCATCTGTAACAGTTGCAGCTTCAGTTTCCGAAGCTGTGGCGGCTTTTAAGCATTCACAACCCGATATTTTGGTTAGCGATATCGGAATGCCCCAGGAGGACGGCTACGAACTTCTCCGCCAGGTGAGAGAATTGACAGTCGGGCAAGAAATACCGGCAATTGCATTAACTGCATACAGTCGAGTTGAAGACAGAATCCGCATTCTTGCCGCCGGGTTTCAGCTACACGTACCCAAGCCTGTCGAACCGCAGGAATTAGCATTTGCGATTGCCAATTTAACGGAACGAAAAATCAGCTCGAATTCACCTAAATAAGGCTTGTTGAATCAAAATAACAATTCGATCGCTCCTGCTTCCCCAAGAAATAGAAAACGCTAATAATAGCAGTTAAGATACAACTAAAACTTATTTTACTTTTTTCTCACTATCAGCATTTTGTAAGGTGCGCGCTGCGCACCCTACAACTTATTTTACACCGCTTGCACTTGTTTTTGCTCGATCGCGGCGATCGTCGCTTTTTGCTGCGCTAATTGAGCTTCATCCGCCAAAAATTCAGCTAATTGAGTCTCAATTTCATCCCGCACGATTTGACGGTATTCTAGGAAATGCTCGTTGTGAGCGCACACTGTTAAATAGTGGTCCCAAACCGCCGGATTTTGCTTGAGAATGCCGAACAAATGATGCCAAAACTTCCACCGAGTTTTGCGCTTGATTCCCTGACGCCAAACTACAATTAACAGCGCGCGCAAATCGATCCAATTGGGAATTCGAGCTGGTATGTTTGCCGTAGGTGGCTTTAACATTAAGAAATGGCGGTAAGTCCGGTCTAAATATTTCTCGGCATCGTAAACTTCGCAAAATGCTTCGACATATTCGCGAGCAATATCTTCTAAAGGTCGCGTCGGGATAAAATTCATCAAAGTAGTTTGGTTGAGATTTCCCGATTTGCCGCGCAACCGCCCTTCTTTTTCCAATCGGTGCGACAAAGCTGTATGCGGTAAAGCTTGCAGCATTCCAAAAGTTGTACTGGGAATTGCCGCTGCTTCAGCAAACTTAACAATTCGCTGGCCGGCACCGGGTTTTTCGCCATCGAAGCCGATGATAAATCCGGCCATGACTCGCAAACCGGATTTGGCAATTAACTGCACTGATTCGATTAGAGAATTTCGCGTGTTTTGGAATTTTTTCGTCATTTGCAAGCTATCTTCGTCGGGAGTTTCAATTCCCAGAAATACAGCATTGAAATTGCAAGCTACCATCATATCCATCAATTCTTGGTCTTGCGCTAAATCGATGGATGCTTCAGTATTGAAGTTAAACGGGAATTTGTGTGATTCCTGCCAAACTTTCAGCTCGGTTAGCAGCAGTTTGACGTTGCGTTTGTTGCCGATAAAATTGTCATCTACCATGAACACGCCGCGCCGCCAACCCAAGTTGTAGAGACAGTCTAATTCTGCTAGCAATTGTTGGGGAGTTTTGGTGCGAGGCTTGCGGCCGTAGAGGACGATGATATCGCAGAATTCGCACTGGAAAGGACAGCCTCTCGAAAATTGAATTGACATCGAATCGTAGGCGTCCAATTCCAGCAAATCGAAGCGGGGAACTGGGGTTGTGGTAACATCGGGTTTTACGCCGTCCGATCGATAAATTCCACTTTTCTCGCCCTGCTGTACTGCTGCGACAAACATCGGTAAAGTGATTTCGCCTTCGTCGAGAATCAGATAATCTATGCCCGCCGCTTGAGGTTCTTCGGGTACGGAAGTAGGGTAAGGGCCGCCGCACGCAACTGATTTACCGCGCCGTTTTGCTTCGCGAATGATGTTGAGCAAATCTTCTTTTTGAACGATCATTGCTGACAGAATGACCATTTCTGCCCATTCCCATTCTGCCTCGGTAATTTGTCGGATGTTGCGATCGACTAACTTAAATTCCCATTCTTGAGGTAAAATAGCTGCTACCGTTACCAAACCCAGCGGTGGTAATAGCACTTTGCGATCGACCAATTCTAGGATTTTTTCGTAGGACCAAAATGTTTTCGGAAACAGGGGATAAACCAGTAGCACTCGCATTGTATCTTAAACCTCACATTAATATAAAGACGTGCGATCGGCCTGGCGGTTTGAAAGTTCGATCGGCCTTCAAAACACCATGTTAATGGTAAAATCGCGATCTTGCAGATCGATCGAATCTCTGCTGGGGGGTCAACCCCCCTAACGCCAACAAAAATCAGCGCGATTTTTAACTGCTAGTTCCCTGTTAAGTTGGCAAATGCTGACATCTTATCTTATTTAGCCGTTGGTTGGCGATCTTGAACAGTTGACAGTTGATAGATAAATTGCGGTGCGCACTGCAAGCCCTACATTATTTTTTAGTAAGGTGCGCACTGCGCACCATTATATTTATCGAAGATCTACGATCGACTATCCTTATTTGACAGATAAATTGCGGTGCGCAGTGCGCACCCTACATTATTCTTTAGTAGTACGCAGTGCGCACCCTACATTACTAGCCGTAAGGTGCGCACTGCGCACCATTAAATTAGTAATGACAATTATCGACGATCGACTATCAACTATCCTTAATTCCGCTAGTCTTCAACATATCGGCAATCGTGCCGCAGTAACTCTGCTGTCCGATAATTTCAGGATTGATAAAATTCTGATAGGTAAAATGGCGGTAACTGATGCAAAATCTATCCCAAGCAGCTACCTGAATTCGGAACAGCCAGATAAAAAATTCTGCTAATTCCGGTGACAGGGTAATCCGAAACCAGATTTTTTTATGCAAATACTCGCAAGCTTGTTCTACAGCTTCATTTGCCGTAATTGGGGGAGTTCCGAGCACCAAATCTTGCTTTGCGGGGGAAGCTGGCGGGCGATCGACTAAATAATGTACTATTTTAGCAATATCGGCACCGTGGATAAAGTGAAAACTGCCATCGGCTTTAAACCACCGAATTAAATTTATCCATCTTGCGACTTGCGGCACGCCGGATGATAAGTGCGAAACTGGTTTTTGCGTGTCTCCTCCCAAAACTAAGGTCGGGTAAAGTGCGGTAATCGGAGGCACATTTGTCAAGTTTGATAATTGTACCATGCAATCGTATTTCGATCGAATGTAATCCGTCCCAATTTCGCCTGCTTCTTTGAGTAATTGGTTATCTTGACCTAAAATGCTGGCTGTGGAAAAGTAAATTACTTGCTGGCAAGTTTGCGGAGACAGCAACTGAATCAAACGGAGAGTTTTGTTGACATTCACGTCGAAAACTTCTTGAGTTCCGCCCCAAGCTGTGGCGGCTAAAATTGCGACATTTATGGTTTGCAAAAGATCGGCGTATCGATCGACCTCTCGCATATCGCCTTTAATTATATTAATGCCCTCGCGCGCTTGCCAGTCAAATTTTAACTTATCGGGATTGCGAACTAATAAATAAAGTTCGTGATTTGTTTGTTGGATTAAAGTTTCGGCCATGTAATGACCGATACAGCCGCTTGCGCCGGTGATAAAAATTTTTTTTGAGTTCATTATTGGGGAGGAAAAGT
>JBOFTL010000706.1:0-4997 GCA_051652045.1 Microcoleus sp.
TCGGTATTGACTTGGGAATTACAAGTTTGGTGGCTCTAAGTACGGGCGAAAAAATTGTCAACCCCAAAGGATTCAAAGCAAAATATCGCAAACTTAGAAGAACACAGAAAGCTTTAAGTCGGAAGCAGAAGGGGTCAAATAACCGACACAAGGCACGGCTTAAAGTAGCGAGAGTGCATCAAGAAATTGCCGATGCAAGGAAAGATAATCTTCACAAGTTAACAACACGGTTGGTGCGTGAAAACCAAACCATCACCGTGGAAGATTTAGCTGTGAAAAACATGGTGAAAAACCGCAAACTCCCCCTTGCCATTAGCGATGCAAGTTGGGGTGAATTGGTCAGGCAACTTGAATATAGGTGCGATTGGTACGGTCGCACTTTAATTAAGATTGACCGATGGTTTCCCAGTTCAAAACGGTGTTTTGAGTGCGGATACATTGTGGAAAAACTGCCGTTGAAGATCCGGGAGTGGGATTGCCCTAATTGCGGGTCACACCACGACCGAGATCTTAATGCAGCAAAAAATATTCTGGCCGCAGGGCTTGCGGTGAAAGTCTGTGGAGCGACTGTAAGACCCGAACAGAGTAAGTCTGTTAAGGCGGGTGTGAAAAACCGATCCGGAAGGAAGCAGAAACCCAAATCGTGAGGTTTGGGAATCCCTGCCGTTCTACGGTGGGGAGGATGTCAACGATAGCATTTGTCACAATGTCAAATAAACGTTCGGGATTATTTATTGGCGGTTTGTTGGTAGGTTCTGCGATCGGGACCGTGACTGGCTTGCTGTTAGCACCGCGAACCGGTAAGGAGACTCGGCAGATTGTGAAAAAATCGGCCGAGGCTTTACCGGAGTTGGCCCAGGATTTATCGACTAGCGTTCAGTTGCAGGCCGATCGACTTTCTGAATCAGCGCTACGAAATTGGGACGAAACTTTGATTAGACTAAAGGAGGCGATCGCGGCGGGTTTGGAAGCAACTGTGCGGGAACGTCAAATACTGTCGGAAACTGAACCTGAAGTCAGCCCTCCACCTCGCCCTTCAGCCCGCTAAACTGTCTGAAATTCCCAACCTTAAAATCCCAAATTCCTGTGAGTGAACCCATTTTTTGGCTAGGACTTTCGATTTTGCTAGTAGCAGTTAGCTTAACTGCTGTGTTAGTGACTTTGATACCTGCGGTGCAAGCTTTGGCACGGGCGGCCCGCAGCGTGGAAAAGCTTGCTGACACGCTGTCTCGCGAGTTTCCGCCAACTTTGGAGGCAATTCGGCTGACGGGGCTGGAAATTAGCGAGTTGACGGATGATGTTAGCGAGGGGGTGCAAAGTGCGGGAGAGGTGGCAAAACAGGTCGATCGAAGTCTTGGTAATGCGAAGAAGCAGGCGCAAAACTTACAGGTGACTACTCGCAGTGTGGCGACTGGAATTAAGGCTGCTTGGAAAAGTTTTACTCGGAAACCGCCGATTTCTGGCAGGGGAAGAGGGGGCGATAGATTGTCGCCGAGTCAGAGAGGAGCGATTTCGATCGGGGATTCTGGTTTGGATGAGGGTTATTATCGGGGTTACGATGCGGGTTTGCCTGGGAATTTACAGGGGTACGGTACTGCTACAAATAATGGTGAATCGGGCCGCGCGAGAAGTAGCGGAAACTCCGATCGCGCGGATGATTCTGAAGAGTTTGAACAAGCGCGATCGAACGATTCTTGATACTTGGGATCTTGTATGATGTTCGATCGAGCGCGATATTAATGTACGTTAAACTATCAACTATCAACTATTAACCGATCGCGAGCGGTGACGCTCGCACTACAACGATCGACTATCAACGATCGACGATCGACTATCGACTATTTTATCAATTGTGCATCTCGATTAAAAAACTTCCTACACAATCCCTCGGTTAGCAGTATAGTAGCAATTAAAGTTGCCAGCTCTAACAAAAATGCAATTAAAATTTGATAAGATACCGCATCGAGCGGGCTGACTCCACTTAGTAACATACCTGTCATCGTTCCCGGTAATGTCACGATTCCGGCAACTGTCATGGTATTTAATGTCGGAATTAATCCAGCTTTAATCGCATCTTTGCGGTACTGCGCTATGGCTTGCTGCGGAGTGGCTCCCAAACTTAAATGAGTTTCTATTTCTAACTGATTGCTATTAACTGTACTGACCAATCTTTCACCCGCGATCGCCCCGGCATTCATGGCATTTCCCAATACCATCGCCGCTAAAGGAATCATGTATTGCGGTGCGTACCAAGGATCTGGTTGCAAAATTAATAAGTTTGTATAGCCCAAAGTTAAGGCCGTAGTTATCAAAATTGCACCGGAAACTAAGGGTAGTAAATTCTTGATTTTTTTACTAATTATGTTGCTAGTAGCAACGCTCGCGGTAGCCAACATAAATGCTACAACTGCTAAAACCAGCCACGGATTTTTGCCTTCAGGATCGAATACTACTTCCAGCAGGTACCCAACTAAAGTTAACTGGATCGCAGTACGTCCCGCCGCGATCGCGATCGAACCCTGCAATCCCAATCCCTGCAAAGCCGAAAGGGCGATCGCGATCGCCACCATCGCCACAGCAAAACCTAAATCTGTAACATCTAGTTGGATTAACACGATCCCTCCCTTCCGCTAAAGTGATTGTTTGCCTGCCTAAATATAAGATATTTCAATCAACGTGTCTGACAAACATTTTTCCTGCAAGAATCTGCTTTGATAGTGGTTGCAATTTGTGGTTGTGAAGCGTGAATAATGTTCCCCCTCTCGATTTAACCTGCCAATACGAACAAATTGGCGACGAGATAGCTGCTGCGGTACAAAAAGTACTTGCTTCTGGCGGCTACATTGGCGGCCCGGCAGTGAAGGCTTTTGAACGGGAATTCGCCGACTATACCGGCGTTTCCGAATGCGTGGGCTGCAACTCGGGTACGGATGCCCTGATTTTGGCTTTGCGGGCTCTGAAAATTGGTCCGGGCGATGAAGTGATTACTACTCCGTTTACGTTTTTTGCTTCGGCTGAGGTAATTAGCGCGGTGGGTGCGACTCCGGTATTTGTGGATATTGATGCTGCAACATTTAACATGGATGTCGATCGACTCGAAGCAGCAATTACTGAAAAAACTAAGGCGATTATGCCGGTGCATATCTTCGGGCAGCCGGTGGACATGACTCGCGTGATGGCAATTGCCAAGCAGTACAATTTAGCTGTTATTGAAGATTGCGCCCAGTCTGTCGGTGCCGAGTGGGAATCTCGTAAAGTTGGCAGCATCGGCCATGTCGGCTGCTTCAGCTTTTATCCGACAAAAAATTTAGGTGCCTGCGGTGATGGCGGGGCGGCGACGACAAATGACCCGGAACTCGCTGCGATGATGCGAATGCTGAAAGAACACGGACAGTCTTCTCGGTATTTTTACGAAGAAATCGGTTACAACAGCCGTTTAGATGCCATCCAAGCGGTGATTCTCAGCATTAAATTGCGGTATCTCGACAGTTGGAACGCACAGCGGCGGGCGATAGCGCAACTTTACAGTGAATTTCTCTCCCGCGTGCCTGGAGTTGCGGTACCTCAAGAATTGCCTAAAGCAAAAGGGGTGTGGAATCAATACACTATCCGGCTAACAAATCCAGAAGCCGCGTCGCATTCCTCTGGGGAGTTTCGGGATTCAGTACGGGCTAAGTTGCAAGAATCCGGCATCGGTTCGATGGTTTACTATCCGTTACCTTTGCACCTGCAACCTGTTTACAAATCTTTAGGTTATCAAGCAGGTCAATTGCCTGCAGCAGAGTTAGTTTGCGGCGAAGTCTTGTCTTTGCCGATGTTTCCGGAACTGTCGAGGGATCGGCAAGAACGGGCGATTTACGGACTCAAAGATTGCTTGGCGCGATCGATTAAGTAATTTGACTGACAACTTGTACTTTTATGTACTATATTTAATGAAAAGAAACAAATTTAGATAGCTCATCGACCTCGATCGGCCGCTGTTTTCAATTGCAGAAAAAAGGCGATCGGTCAATGATGAAGAAGAGGGAAGAAGGAAGAAGGAAGAAGGAAGAAGGAAGAAGGAAGAAGGAAGAGGTGGAGAGTGGAAAAGGGGGAGAGGGGGAGAATGCCCAACGCCCAATGCCCAATGCTCAATGCCCAATGCCCAATGCCCAATGCCCAATGCCCAATGCCCAATTCTCAATTCCCGATTCCCATTTTATTTGGTAAATTTCATAAACTCAGAGGAAAAAAACGAGTGCGTCAGTATCAATTCGCTCACGCTAGACGCTACGATCCACAAGCGATCGCTCAATATTATCGCAAACGTCCTTGGAAAGCAATTTGGCGGGCCATTACGGTAGTTTGGTCTTTTGCAGGCTTCGTCCTGGGGATGCTGTGGGATAATTGGCAGCACGAAGTAGCAACACACCAACCGGAAAGGGCCGCCCACCTGCGACAAATACTCACCAATTTGGGCCCCACATTCATTAAAGTCGGTCAAGCACTTTCTACCAGACCGGACTTGATTCGCAAAGACTTTCTCGAAGAACTGATTAAACTTCAGGATCAGTTACCGCCCTTTGACTCTACCTTAGCTTTCGAGATTGTTGAAGCCGAACTCGGTCGCAAGATTAGCGAAACTTACAGGGAAATTTCGCCAACTCCAGTTGCAGCAGCCAGTCTCGGGCAAGTTTACCGAGCTCGCCTGATTACTGGGGAAGCAGTAGCAGTCAAAGTTCAACGCCCGAATTTGCTGCCTGTTTTAAGCCTTGACCTTTATTTAATGCGGTGGGCGGCGGGATGGTTAGCCCCGCTACTGCCGCTGAATCTCGGTCACGATCTCAGTTTAATAGTCGATGAATTCGGTATCAAATTATTCGAGGAAGTTGACTATATTAATGAAGGTCGCAATGCTGAGAAATTTGCGACGAACTTTGCTGACGATCCGACGGTAAAAGTTCCGAGCATCTACTGGCGCTATACTACCAATTGCGTTCTCACCCTCGAATGGATTG
>JBOFTL010000707.1:0-2951 GCA_051652045.1 Microcoleus sp.
GACATCAAAAATACTTTCAAAATAAATCCGGTGTTAGTGTTCATATAGTTGGTAATGGACAATGGACAAGGGACAAATTGACAATGGACAATGGACAAATTGACAACAAACAATAAACAAATTGACAATGGACAAATTGACAATTGACAACAAACAACTTGACAATTGACAACGACCGACTATCGACTATCGACTGTCAAATGAAGCGAGTGAGTGGATGAGGGCAAGTATGTTTTTAGTTAACAGGCGGGAATCCCCAGCCCATAATCTTTGATTTGGGGTGGGATGAGAGCCTCGCGAGGATATGAGCGATCCTCCAAGCGATGTTAGGTGCAGCCAACCAGCAATGGAGGATGGCGACGAGACGATCGCTCATTGTAATAATTCTGGTAAAATACCCAGATCTTCGATCGCAGAATCACAATCTAGGTCTAGATAAAACAGTTTCATGTGACAAGTGGGGCCCGACGTGTTCCTCACTATAAAACGCCGTAGAGGGAATAAATCGAGTACCTTGAAGGAAGATCTCGATCTCCTTAACCGGACTCAGATGCCTACAACATACCGCTTGCGGTTGGTCCAGGAGCGTCACTTAAAGACAGTTCGCGCATTCGCAACTCGTTCGGGCGGACACGGGGACACCGCCCCTACCAACTCAAAACTTTTCTCAACTGTTAATTGTCAACTGTCACCTAAGAGGGCGGACACGGGGCACCGCCTCTACCTGTTCATTGTCAATTGTCAATTGTCAACTTTTTCTAAGCAATAAAAACCAGTGTTCCGTTGCTCATTTCCAAAGTATCGCCCATTTGCACGCCGTTGTGAAAAGCACCCAAAATTACCTCGCTAGTTTTGCCGCAAGCAATGGCACCGCTAGCATCAATTCCAATCGCGCCAAAATCCCGTTTGCGATTGTCAGCTTCCGCAAAAGAACGTTCAAAAGCAGCTTTCAAACTAAAACCATCCGTTACCCGAATTACGATGCGCGCGGCCAAACACTCATCCATAATGTGTTCGCCAATCCCCGTACAGCTTACCGCAGCACTTCCCGTAGCGTAATTTCCTGCAGGCATTGCCGAATCGCTGACTCGCCCGATACGTTCAAAACCCTTGCCACCTGTGGAAGTTCCCGCAGCCAAACGTCCCTCGACATCTAAAGCAACTACCCCGATCGTCCCGACTCCGGCAGGTTCCGCCACCACGTCAGCCATCGCTCTGTTAAAATTGCCTTGACGTTCTTGCAGCCATTCTTGCAAGCGCAAATCCGTCATCGGATCGTAAATCGGCAACTGAAGTTCTCGCAATAGTTCCGCAGATCCGTAATCTGAAAGTACCCGATCGTCCGAATTCTGTAAAAATTTAGCAAGTTCGATCGGATTTTGCACCCGAGACACGTTAATTGACCCGCTGAAACGCTGCACGAAACCGTCCATCAGCGAAGCACTCATCCGAATTTGTCCGTCCGACTGTACCACAGAACCCGTACCAGCATTGAAGCGCGGGTCATCTTCCAGCAGTTGGCAGCCCCGCACGACTGCATCTACTGCACTCGCACCGCCCTCAAGCAGCGGGTAAACTGCTTGCAAAACCTGATACAGCGATTTGCGTACCGCATCAATTCCGCCCTTGCTGTGTAAAGAACTGCCGGCGCCGCCGTGAATCACTAGCTTTGGTTGCACCTGTTGAGATGCCATATCTTCTGACCTGAAATTTTTCCTTAGCAATCTTAGCCTCAGTTGGTCAAAATGCAAGAAATTCTTAATCTTTTGGGATTACTCTTTTTGAGCGCTGTGGCGGCGGCGGCGACAGCGTTCCGAACAGTATTTCACCTCATCCCAGCAATCGGCCCATTTTTTGCGCCAGCTAAAAGGTCGATCGCACGCGGGACAGATTTTAGTCGGTAAATCGGATTTCGATCGCTGTTTTGCCATGTTAATTTTGATACTAGATTATTAGTCAGTTGAGAGTTGAGAGTTGAGAGTTGAGAGTCGATCGTCGATCGTAGGGTCGGTGTCCCCGTGCCCGCCCTCTTAGTTGACAGTTGATAGTTGACAACAAACAGATTGACAGTTGATAGTTAGGACTGCGGAAATCAATTAATTATAGCAGTTAACAGTCGATCGTTAGTAGTATTTACACGAGAAGTTCTCAAATCTAATTATTAATAATAACCCCAAATTAAATGCCCGAAATAGTATTAACTAACATCCGAATTGTCTTGGTCGAACCTGCGGGTCCTTTGAACGTGGGATCTGTGGCTCGCATCATGAAAAATATGGGTTTGCATCAATTAGTTTTGGTAAATCCTCAATGCGACTATTTGGGAGAAGAAGCTCGATTGATGGCCGTCCGCGCCGCTGATATCTTAGAAACTGCTAAAGTAGTCGAAACTTTGCCTGCTGCTTTGACTGGATGTACCAGGGCGATCGCAACTACAGGAGACGATCGAACGCAGCCAATCCAGTTAGAAACTCCCGCATCCGCCCTTTCTTGGCTGTTAGAAACCCCCAGCGCCCTAATTTTCGGTCGCGAAAACTGCGGTTTGACTAACACCGAATTAAACTACGCCCAGCGCCTGATCCGCATTCCCTCCAGCGATGCCTATCCTTCCCTAAATCTCGCCCAAGCTGTCGCTATCTGCTGCTACGAAATTTATCAAGAAGTAATACGAAGGAAGAAGGAAGAAGGAAGGCACGACACGGATTATGACACGGATACACGGATGAGGATTGACTGTGGATCGGGAGTTCTGGGGCAGAAGGAAGAAGCAACAGAGCAGAAGGAAAAAGAAACAGGGAAGAAGGAAGAGCAAAATTTTTCCCCAATTCCCACTCCCCCCCTCTCTCCCTCCCCCAATCTCCCCCTCTCCCCCTCCCCCAATCTCCCCCTCTCCCAATCTCCCACTCCCCCCCTCACTGCTGCTGCTTTGGAAAATTTAGAGGGATATTACG
>JBOFTL010000708.1:0-3537 GCA_051652045.1 Microcoleus sp.
ACCGCCCCTACAATTTCCCTCTCTCCCCCTTCCTCTCCCCTGACACTGCTATGGCTACTTTCACTCCACCCTCAGATCATCTGCGATCGCCTTCACCCCCATCTAGTACCTTTCTCGATCCCATTCGCCACTGGCTCGATCGAATTGATGTTCATTCCCCTCGCCTCGCCCATTTGATTTGCCAATTAATTCCCTGTACCTGTCCCTTTGAGCGTAAGTTCGCCTTATTTGGAATCTTCTTCCACACTCCCCCACTTTGCGAACTCAACCCCTTCTACAACGAGTTTGTGTTTTTGCGATTTCGCGCCCTAAGTTATCTTTCAGATGTTTGTGGCGAGAACGTTGACAAGTACATCTGCTAGTTGAAAGTTACAGAAAATGGGGAATTGGTAATTGGTAATTGGGCACAGCGTAGCGGAGGGATTGGTAATTAAGAATTCTCCCCCTCTTCCCTCATCCTTCTTCCCTCATCCTTCTTCCCTCATCCTTCTTCCTTCTTCCTTCTTCCCTCATCCTTCTTCCTTCTTCCTTCTTCCCTCATCCTTCTTCCTTCTTCCTTCTTCCTTCTTCCTTCAAATTATGAAACTCACTCAAGGCAAAATCAACGAACTTCTGAGCGAGTCAGCTTGCGAACATAACCACAAAAAAGAGGGCAAAAAAAACAAATCTTGCACTCAAGTCGCGCAGCCTGGGGCCGCTCAGGGAGGCTGTGCCTTTGATGGAGCGATGATAGCCCTAGTCCCCATTACCGATGCAGCCCATCTGGTACACGGCCCGATCGCCTGTGCTGGCAATTCCTGGGGCAGTCGGGGCAGCCTGTCTTCCGGTTCCATGCTCTATAAAATGGGTTTCACCACGGATCTGACAGAAAATGACGTTATTTTTGGTGGTGAAAAGAAGCTTTATCAAGCCATTTTGGAGGTCAACGAACGCTATCACCCGGAAGCGGTTTTCGTTTACTCTACCTGCGTTACAGCGCTGATTGGAGACGATCTGGATGCTGTCTGTCATAAAGCGGCCGAGAAAACGGGAGTACCGATCGTACCTGTCAATTCTCCCGGTTTTATTGGCAGCAAAAATCTAGGAAATCGAGTCGGCGGGGAAAGTTTGTTGGAATATGTTGTCGGCACTCGCGAACCGGAAATCACCACTCCTTACGATATCAATCTGATTGGTGAATACAACATTGCTGGAGAATTGTGGGGCGTTTTGCCGCTGTTTGAAAAATTAGGAATTCGCGTTTTAGCGCAAATTACGGGCGACGGACGTTATAGGGATATTGCCTGCTCTCATCGCGCCAAACTCAATGTGATGATTTGTTCCAAAGCATTGATTAATATGGCTCGCAAAATGGAGGAGCGTTACTCTATTCCCTACATTGAAGAATCTTTCTACGGTGTAGCAGATATGAACCGTTGTTTGCGGAATATTGCTGCCAAAATTGGCGATCGCAATTTGCAAGAGCGCGTCGAAATCTTAATCGCTGAAGAAACGGCAAAACTCGATCGAGATTTGGCTCCGTACCGAGCCAGGTTGAAAGGAAAACGAGTAGTGCTTTATACCGGAGGTGTCAAAAGTTGGTCGATCGTCTCGGCTGCTAAAGATTTAGGCATGGAAGTGTGCGCTACCAGCACTAAAAAAAGCACCGAAGAAGACAAAGCCCGCATCAAAGAATTGCTCGGTAAAGACGGCATCATGCTGGAAAAAGGCAACGCCCAGGAACTGCTGCAAGTCATCGCCAAAACCAAAGCCGATATGCTGATCGCCGGCGGACGCAACCAATACACCGCCCTCAAAGCCAAAATTCCGTTTCTCGACATCAACCAGGAACGCCACCATCCCTATGCGGGCTATTCCGGCATGGTGGAAATGGCGAAAGAGCTCGAAGAAGCCTTATACAGCCCCGTTTGGGCGCAAGTTCGCAAATCAGCTCCTTGGGATACGGAGGTAGTCTAGTGGCAATTATTACAACACCTAAAAAGTCTGTGGCGGTAAATCCACTGAAACAGAGTCAGCCCCTGGGTGCAGCCCTGGCATTTCTCGGCTTAAAAGGGATTATGCCCTTATTTCACGGATCTCAAGGCTGCACCGCTTTTGCCAAAGTCATGCTGGTGCGCCACTTTCGAGAAGCGATTCCGCTGTCTACTACGGCGATGACGGAAGTCAGCACGATTTTGGGCGGTGAGGAGAATGTCGAACAAGCGATTTTAACTCTGGTGGAAAAGTCGAAGCCATCCATCATCGGGCTTTGCACTACGGGATTAACCGAGACTCGCGGTGACGATATGCAGGGAATTCTGCAAAGCATTCGCAAACGCCATCCCGAACTCCACGATTTGCCGATCGTCTTTGTCTCGACACCTGATTTTAAGGGTGCTTTGCAAGATGGGTTTGCTGCAACTGTGGAAAGTATTGTCAAAGAGTTGCCTCGATCGGGCGAAACGCGGCCAAATCAAGTCACGCTGCTGGTGAGTTCGGCCTTTGCGCCGGGGGATGTTCAGGAAATTAAGGAGATTGTAGAGGCTTTTGGATTGAGCGCGATCGTCCTTCCCGATTTGTCTCTTTCCCTTGACGGACATTTAGATGATTCCTACAACACTGTTACCGCCGGCGGGACTACCCTGGCTGAGCTCCGGGAAATTGGCACTTCCGTCTATACCTTAGCCCTGGGGGAAAGTATGCGATCGGCCGCAGCAGCCTTGCAAGCGCAGTTTGGGATTCCTTTCGAGGTGTTTCCGAGTTTGAGCAATTTGGATGCGATCGACAGTTTTTTGGAAGGGCTGGCAGACTTAAGCGGGCTACCCGTCCCGGATAAATACCGCCGCCAGCGGACTCAATTGCAAGACGCCATGCTGGATACGCATTTTTTCTTCGGGCGCAAACAGGTATCTCTGGCGATGGAACCGGATTTGCTGTGGTCAACGGTTCACTTTTTGCAAAGTATGGGGGCCGAAATTCAAGCGGCTGTTACCACGACCAAATCTCCACTGCTGGAAAAATTGCCGACAGAAACGGTGACGATCGGCGATTTGGAGGATTTTGAACGGTTAGCTGCGGGTTCGGATTTGCTAATCGGTAATTCTAATACTTCTGCGATCGCCCGCCGCCTTCAGATACCTCTATATCGCATGGGATTTCCGATTTTCGATCGGCTTGGTAACGGCCAGCGCTGTACTGTCGGTTATCGCGGCATGATGCAACTTTTGTTTGACCTCGGTAACTTATTTTTGGAACAGGAAGAAGCGCAGGTAAAGCATTAATCTTAAATCCGAGACACGGCGGTTGAAACCGCGTCTGCACCAATAGACCCGGCGGTTGAAACCGCGTCTACACCAAGATACCCGGCGGTTGAAACCGCGTCTACACGAACGAAGTCCGCCTGCGCGGACTAATACCAAATCCTGGTTTAAGATCCTCGTTATTGTCATTGCGTTTCATGTCGCGAAGCGAAACGAAGTGAAGCAATCGCATCGACTCTGGCTCTAAGCGGGAGATTTATCAAGGGGGTTTCAAAGTTATTGTCATTGCGAACGAAGT
>JBOFTL010000709.1:0-5920 GCA_051652045.1 Microcoleus sp.
CATTGCGAGCGAAGCGAAGCAATCGCTACCGATTCAAATAGCAACAAAAAACCCCGTTCGACCTTCATGTCATTGCGAGCTTTCGCGAAGCAATCGCCATCGATTCAAACAGCAGCAAAAAAACCGATCGACCTTCATGTCATTGCGAGCTTTCGCGAAGCAATCGCCATCGATTCAAACAGCAGCGAAAAATCCCGATCGACCTCCCTGTCATTGCGAGCGAAGCGAAGCAATCGCTACCGATTCAAATAGCAACAAAAAACCCCGTTCGACCTTCATGTCATTGCGAGCTTTCGCGAAGCAATCGCCATCGATTCAAATAGCAACAAAAAAACCGATCGACAAAAATTTTACAATCCCTCATACAAATCGTGCCATTCTTTGTTAAGATTATTAACCAAATCAATTTTCTTTTGTCTGGAACCAGCTTTAATCTGTTTTTCTCGCTCGATCGCCTCATATACATTTTCAAATATTTCGCAATAAACTAACTTTGTGATATTATATTTTTTGGTAAAGCCCTCTATTAACTTTTCTTTGTGTTCGTAAACTCTTCTTTTTAGATCGTTGGTTACACCCGTGTAAAGCACCGTGTTATACTTATTTGTCATAATGTACACGTAATATTGTTTGCTCATAAACATTGATTAAATGAGATGTTTTCAGCCTGTAGCATAGTCTTTGAGATTGCTTCGCTGTCGCTCGCAATGACAGGTACAGAAAATTTATCTTTGCCCCTCAAGTCTCTGAGATTGCTTCGCTCCGCTCGCAATGACAGGTACAAAAATGCAATGACAGGTACACAAAATTGTACGATCGAACGCCAAATCTTTGAGATTGCTTCGCTCCGCTCGCAATGACAGGTACAAAAACGCAATGACAGGTACAGAAAATTTTACGATCGAACGTCAAATCTTTGAGATTGCTTCGCGAAAGTTTGTAATGACAAATAATGACGAAAACTCGTGTTTTCCTCACAAAAAAAATCGCACGTCGCTCATTGGTTGCCCCTTCGTAAACCCCTCAGGACTAGATTGCTCAACTCCAGCGGGGCCAGGTAGTACTGCTCATTGGCTTCGCGGAAGCCATACCGCAATAGCAGTACTACCTGAAGCCCCGCACAGTCAAGAGCAGGCTAGTGATGCTTGTCTTAACTCAGCGCAAGGACGGCGATCCACCGCCCGAATAGCAAGGCTGTTTACCAATTTTTGACGCGCGATTTATTCAGTTATTGGCACTGCTGATTGACACTACTTATTGACACTGACGTGCCTGTTGCATTCGCAGCGCTAAAATGTGCTCGCAGGGCCCTTTATACAATTTATTTTGTTGGTGCCAATTACAAGTACATTCTGCTTCAATTATACGCTCGTCTGCATCGATTGTCAAGTGCGGATTGAAAGTTTTTTCTTGGTCTTTGACGCTGCCTCGCAACACGAATGCGCCGGAGGAATCGCAGGTAGAATCGGTCACTCGTACTGCATTTTGACTCAGGAAACGAGTTGCTTTTTCTTCCCTTTCGCTGGCAAATCTCAACCTTTCCATTGGTAAAGGTTCCTGACTTAATTCTCGCACGCGATAAACTTGTTTGTTCAAGTCGTAAATTGCTCTTCCCGCCTGCGTGTAGGCACTCAACGCACCTAAAACGGCTGTGCGACTTAACTTCAATCTTGCTGCCAAACTATCGGCTGTTTCTTGCCAATTTTCCTTGAGGGCATCAAAGATTAATTGCTGCGTCCAAACATCAACATCGGCACGGGGAGCCATTAAATCGAAGTTACCGGATTGCGACCAATCGTTGGCACTCCATCCCGACAATCCGAGGGTAAATGACATATCGCCTAAATCAGCAACGTAAAAAGAAGGCATTCCCGTTCCTAACAGGTGAACTGTGAATTTTTTCGCAACTGGAATCAGTCTTTCGAGGATGTGAATGCGCCGCCTTCCCCACACTCGAATTTGTTGTTCTTGGGAACCAGTATAGCTCGATCGAGCGCAAACAATCTCGGTTCCCCAAGGGTCAAAAATTACTCGCACTGGTTCCCCCGGCTTTAAGATGTAGCGCATACTTCGCGGCCCTTGTTTCTCCTTGTGACGCCGCAATACAAAACAAATATTGTGGATATCCATCGGATGCAAATCGAATCGCACCGCTGGCAAAGACATGGCGGAACTGACTTGCAAAAATCCCCTCACCCAACTATCGGGTAAGTCGATTTTGACTTCTTTAAAATTCTCTTCATTTACAGTCTGAACTTCAAAACCTGACGGATCTACTTGCAGGGAAGTAGTTTTGTAACTGCGGATTTTTTGAAATTCATCGTAAAGCGCGGCGGAGTAATCTATATTAGTCGTACCGCAAGCAAATTCACTGATGTTTTTAAAGACTTCGTAGCTGGCACCCAATCTGCCGTAACTCGATTCGTCTTGACTGAAACACTCGAAAAATACCTCATCTGGATGTACTGTAATTACCGGATCGAGGACGAACCAAACATCGCGTTCTTTCTGGTAAATGTAGTTAAAATATTTCTGTTGGGCGCGATTGAATGGTGCTTTACGCTCGTTTAAGCGTCGGTATAAATCGTTTAATTCTACTTGCAGCGGTTCAATTCGATCGCGGACTTTTTGCTGGCGGGATGCTACTAATTGCCAGTCAATTTCCTGTTGTTGGGCCGCCCATTCTTTATAGGCTGTTTTGTCTTTGGGTTTGAAGCGCATATCGGAGACGACGACATCATGCAGGGCGCTGATGGCTTCGCGAAATGCGACGTTTTGGCGCAATTCTCCGATAAAATAAGTGGGCGGGCGTTTGGTGTCTGGGGAGAAAGACATTTGAGTGCTGCCGCCAGTTTCAGTGACTCCGGTATTGCCTTTGTAAGAGTAGTTGAATTCCATAATATATTAGTTGAGAGTTGAAAGTTGAGAGTTGAGAGTTGAGAGTTGAGAGTTGATAGTTGATAGTTGTAGTGCGAGCGTCCCCGCTCGCGATCGATTGACAGTTGATAGTTAACAGTTGAGAGTTAGATAGTACGGGAATCAAATCATTTATGGTAGAGGAGTAAGGACTTAATTTGTGAGGTTATTTATATCCTCAGCTATGTGGCGATCGATCTATTTATTTGACTGAACGTAAATCATGCCGATATTTTCTCCAATTAGGCAGCATATTTTGAGTTTTTTTATTTTTTTAGCATGAGTTCGATATTAGTTTTTGTTGCAAACTTCTTTGATAAGTTGATATTCCGAATCATATCTAGGTGTAAATGAAGTTTGCCACCACGCTCCTGCTTTTTTGACAGCACCTTGTTTGTCGGTCAAAATATAGTTAGTTGGACGAATCATGGAGGTTGGACAGTAAACTCTAAAATCTGCTTTCAATCTATCTCCATCAGAATACACTAAAGTTGTTGAAGCAAGATATAGTTCTGGCTTGTCAAGCAACTTAATCGACATTTGAGAAGATGGCATAGGAATTGGTTTAGGTAAAGTTACTGTTGGTGTTGGTGGATAATTTGGTAATGGTTGTTGTGGATTGGGTGTTGGTGTTGGTGGATAATTTGGTAATGGTTGTTGTGAAGTTGGTGTTGGTGGATAATTTGGTAATGTTTGTTGTGAAGTTGGTGTTGGTGTTATTGAGTAATTTGGTAATGGTTGTGGTGGAGTTGGTGTTGGTGGATAATTTGGCAATGGTTGAGTTTGAGGTGTAACAGTTGGAGATGAAGGAATTAGTGATGGTTGTGCTGAAGGTATAGCATTTGGTGATTGTGGAATAACGGGAGTTTTTGCAGTAGTAGGAGATTCTTGTACTGGCGAAAGAGACTTAGAAGGCTGCGGTGATGAAACTATTGGTGGAGTGGAGGCAATTGGAGTCGGCTGTGGATTTGAAATCGGTGATTGTGCAGATGGTTTAATTATCCAAAATCCTGCAATAATAGCCGTTGCAATGAAACTACCAAGCAACAAAGTTTGTTGGATATTCCCAAGTTTCAATGGATCTGCAGAAATAACTGTTGGTTGTTGGATATTCCCAAGTTTCAATGGATCTGCAGAAATAACTGTTGGTTGTTGAATATTCTCAGGAATATCTGCTATGGTAGGACGGATAATTTGATTAAATTGAGATGTTTTTGATTGTAAGGCTTCTAGCATTTTTTGTGCTGTAGCGTATCGATCGCAACTATGAGCAGAAATTGCTTTATCTAAAATAATGGCGAGGGTAGGACTAACTTGGGGAGCATATTGCTTCCAAAGAATTTCACCTGTATATCCGTCGATTTCTAGCTCCTGTGGCTGTTTTCCTGTTAGTAAATAAATAGCGGTTAATCCAGTAGCAAATAAGTCACTACTATAAACTGGTCGTCCGGCCGCTTGTTCAGAAGACATAAATCCACGAGTACCGATCGCAATTGAAGTCTGTGGACTTCCTGAAGAACTAATGGTGGTAGCTATAGCCTCTTTCACTGCACCAAAATCTATCAATACTGGCTTTTGGTCCGATCGTCTAATAATTATATTGTCTGGTTTAATATCCCGATGAATAATGTGTTTTTGATGAATGTAATCTAAAATAGGTAAAAAATCAACTAGAAAGTCTCTGACATAACTCTCGCTGAAACTGGACTGCGATCGCATTTTATCTGTGAGAGTCATGCCTTCTATTAGTTCTTGAACGAGATAGAAGTCATTGTTTTCTTCAAAATAAGCATAGAGTGTAGGAATGCGATCGCTGTGACTACCCAAATCTTCCAAAATAGCTGCTTCCCGTTGAAAGCGTTCTTTGATTAGTGGATAGATTTGCGGATGGTGAGAAACCGGGTGTAGTTTTTTAACTACACACCGTCGTACTGATGGCATTTGGGTATCTTCTGCAAGGAAGGTTTCTCCAAACCCACCAGAACCAATGGATTTTAAAACTTGATACCGATTATTTAATAGCATAGTTGGGGTGTCAAATATTGTTTTACGACATACAGCACTAAAACCAAGCTAATTAAAATATTCCGATGTGAATCAACTATGTTCCGGGAAACTAAGCATTATATTCAGGTTACTTGATTCAGAACTGCTCCAACGTTCTTCTTTGGTGACATCTCTTCCGTCCTCAAGAACGAAGCTTCTGGTTTGGTGCGGAGTGCAAACCTTGTCCGTTGTCAAAGTACACTCCTCTTCGAGGGCTCCGCTAACGACCTGCCTTACATTATAGATAGCTTGACCGACATGAAGTTCCACAGGACTATTACAGTCCTTACAAACTCCGCAAACTATAGCGGTTCCGATCGAACATGAGGTGCACCCTATTCTGTGAATATCAGCATTTTCGAGCGTTTTAGAGTTTATGATATTGCTTCCCTTCGTTTTCCAATACAATAAAAGGCGTTTAAAATCAACCTTTATCAACAAATCTTAATGAAAACTAACTTCTTACCTCCGCAACAGGTTTTACTTGAATCGGTAGATCGATTTGAGGGTAACTTTGGCGAATTTTCAGCATCGTTTGAATCGCAGTGGCTTTATCCGCGATCGCGATTGTAGCCGACTGTCGGGTTAGAATTTCCGCGACGATTCCGGCTGCTACTTCGCTTTTTGCTGCTTCCGCATCCAGAAAGGCAAAAACTCGCCGCTTCGCAACTCTTGCTTTATTCACCCGCGATAAAACGCTGACAAAAAATGGCGTCAACTCCCGCAGTCTCTCGGGATTGTTTGCAGCATAACTTTCCAAATAATTTGTGGCAAACAATTGCATATCCGCCGACGGATGTTCGCTAAATTTTAGCAAATAATCTTGTCCGCATTCATCTTGAAAATAGCGCGTTACCAAATCTCTGCCAAACTGCCGCACGTCTTCCCGAATGCTGTCGCAAAGACTTACCATAATTTCAGGAGTCCAATCTTCAGAAGTCAATTCCGTGCGAAAAAT
>JBOFTL010000710.1:0-5869 GCA_051652045.1 Microcoleus sp.
AGCGGTACGTGATGCTCGATTAATATCACAGTTAAATTGAATTGCTGGCGCACTTCCCGGATAAATTCGCTTAATTTATGTTTTTCATTCGGATTCATCCCCGCTGCGGGTTCATCTAACAGCAATATCTGCGGTTCTAGAGCCAAAGCGCGGGCAATTTCCAAGCGCCTTTGGTCGCCGTAGGGTAAGTTTTTAGCTTGTTCCTGTGCCCGATCGCCCAATCCAACTAATTCTAATAATTCTAAAGCTTTGCGATAAGTTTTGCGCTCCATTGCATTAGAGGATGGCAAAGCAAAGATACCCGCCAGCAGCGATAAAATTGGATTGCCCGATCGACTGTGAATGTGACGGGCGATCGCCACGTTTTCTAATACGGAAAGTTCCCCAAACAAGCGGATATTTTGAAATGTTCTAGCAATTCCTTTATTCGCAATTTGGCAAGGTCGATTTTGGGAAATATCCTCATCTCGATAAATCAGTTGCCCGCTATCGGCCGGTATCAAACCAGTCATTAAATTAAATAGAGTTGTTTTGCCCGCGCCGTTAGGTCCGATCAATCCAAATATTTCGTGTCGATCGACTGCAAAAGATACATTATTGACAGCAACTAAACCACCGAAGCGGCGAGTCAATCCTTTTGCTTCTAAAACAGGATGAGTTTTTGAGAGGGTTAGGGGTTCGGAAAGCATCAAATATGATATAATAGCGATTATCTAATTATAGCGATCGCAAATAATTTGTAAAGTACGATCGCCGACATCAGAGATAATCGGGATAAATTCATGCAAGAAATTAGATGCAAGATCTGTGGCAGCGATCGCTATGAGGAACGTAGAATCAATTACCTTTTGCAACCGCAGATAAAGGCGGATTAACGCGGATAAACGCAGATGGATTCGATCGACCCTCAACTGTCAACTGCTATAGAATAGATTCACTGCTGTAATTCTCTCCTCACACCAACCATGAGTTACTGTCTGAATCCCAACTGCCAAAAACCCGCCAACAACCCCGCAGGCGCTAAATTTTGCCTCAATTGCGGCACTAGCTTGCTGTTAGGCGATCGCTACCGTCCCACTAAGTCGATCGCCCGCGAAGGTTTTGGTATTGCTTTGTTAGCCCGAGATGAATTTAAACCTTCTCAACCTCCCTGCGTTATCAAACAATTTTTTCCCCTAGAACACAATAATGCACCGAAGGCAATTGAATTATTTCGCCGCGAAGCAGTGCGTTTGGAAGAGTTAGGAAAACACCCGCAAATTCCCGAACTTTTAGCGCATTTCGAGGAGGGCGATCGACTTTATATCGTACAGGAATTTATCGACGGCCAAACTTTAGCTCAAGAGTTAGTGCAAAACGGCTTGTTTCGCGAAGATCGAATTCTGATTTTGCTGCAAGATTTATTGCCAGTTTTGCAATTTATCCACAAGGGACAAGTAATTCATCGGGATATTAAGCCGGATAATATTATCCGACGCACCCCCCCAACCCCCCCTTACCAAGGGGGGACTCAGATGAATACCACCCCTTTTCAAGGGGGGGCTAATTCCAACTCTTGTCCCCCCCCTTTGCAAGGGGGGGTTAGGGGGGGTCTAGTTTTAGTTGATTTTGGTGCAGCAAAATATGTTACTGCTACTGGTGGTGAAACTGGAACAACGATCGGGAGTGCGGGTTATGCGGCCCCGGAACAAACAGTTGGTAAAGCTGTATTTGCCAGCGATATTTACAGTTTGGGCGTTACTTGCATCCACTTGCTGACGGGAATGGAACCCTTCGATTTGTACGATGCTAGCGAAAGTAAGTTTGTCTGGCGGAATTATTTAATCGACAATCCAGTGAGCGAAAAAATGGCGCAAATTTTGGATAAAATGGTAGAAGTTCCGCTGAAAAATCGCTACAAATCTGCTGACGAAGTTTTGCAAGATTTAAATTATTTAGTGAGTCAGCGACAGACACCCGTGTTGCAATTACACCAGCGATCGCACCAGCAATCCTACCAGCAGCAAGGGCGATCGAACTTACCTGCAAACTTAAATTCCAACGCTTTTGTTCACTCAGCAAAATCTTGGGTAGCGGCGGGAATGCTGGTGATGTTGGGATGGGGAGGACATCAATACTGGCGGCTGAATCGGTGGAATTTAGAAGAAAATACTGACAGAATCGGCGCTGATTATAGCAATATGTACATTAGTAAACCAGACCCGGATTTGTGCAAGCAAATCTGTGCGGTTGACGAACAATGTCAGGCTTTTACTTACGTGAGGCCGGGAATTGAGGGCGATCGAGCTCGGTGTTATTTCAAAAATGGTGTACCTTCACCAAGTTTGAGAGAAGGTAGGAGTTCGAGTGTTAGACCTAGATGGTAAAAGAAAGAGGGAAACGAAATGTTTTTAACGTTTCCCTTTTTCCGATCGGGATTTATCTAAGATTGTCACTGACAAAAATACCACCTTTCTGCCCAAAGAAATTGCAGCGCGCTATAATACAATTACCGCAGCGCCTGAATCTCCTTAATATCTCGCAGGGTAATTTTATGACCGATAATTTCTTGATGGTATAAGCCCCCGGATCGATCCGTGGAATTAATCCAAAATCTAAAATCTAAAATCTAAAATCGAATGACTGCATACCAATACGATGCGCAGCACCCTCAAACAAAAGTGCTCCCGACGATGTACGATCTACCCAGTGAAGATCCCGAGGAGCCCGGTTTGGACGTATTTCACCGCGTGCAAGCACAACTTACTAGCGATAGCTGCATCCCCCCCAACCATCCGATCGATCGCGCCTTAATCGCTAGCGATCTCAATTTATATTACGATTCCCACCATCCCAATTGGTACAAAAAACCCGATTGGTTCATAGTTGTCGGCGTCCCCCAACTCTATCGCGATCTGGATTTGCGCATGAGTTATGTGGTTTGGGACGAACAAGTAATTCCTCTGATAGTGGCAGAATTTCTGTCAGAAAGTACGGAAGCTGAAGATTTGGGATTTACTTATGCCGAACCCAACAAACCGCCGACAAAATGGCAGGTTTACGAGCGGATCTTGAAAATTCCCTACTACATTATTTTTAGCAAAAACACTAACCAATTAAGAGTATTTCAGTTGGTGCGCAACCGTTACCGCGAGCAAGTTTTAACTGATGGTAAATTCTGGATACCTGAATTAGAATTGAGCATCGGTTTGTGGTTTGGTACTTACCAAGGTTGTGCGAGATTGTGGTTGCGGTGGTATGATGTGAATGGCAATTTAGTTTTGACTCCTGAAGAATTTGAAAGACAGCGAGCCCAATTAGAAAGTCAGCGAGCAGAATTAGAAAGTCAGCGAGCGGAAGCTCAAAGAGAACGAGCTGAATTAGCAAGTCGGGAAGCTGAATCTGAAAGAGAACGAGCAAATCGATTGGCTGATATCCTGCGATCGATGGGCATTAATCCCGATGAATTGTAGCTAGCAAGCGCAGGATATTTGACTTTCACAACAAGCCGCAAAGTTATCAACTTTCAATTCTATGGAGTTGGAATTTTATTGAGAAATAATTCCTTAGTTTGAGGAATGCGATCGTACATATGTACAACAGGAGCGATGCGATCGTCAACCATCACTTTGTCATCGCGAATTTCCCAACTTCCATCACAATCGCCACACAGCGTGAGTACCGAACCGCTTTTTAAATTATGTCTCACTATTCGATCGCGGGGAAAGTCACAGTTAACTACCTTATTAAACATTGGTTGATCGATAGGTTTGCGACGGTTGCGTTGAGCCTCTAATATCATTAATTCAATCAATTGCATCATCTGAGAGTTGCCACCTAATATGGTTCCCGCACATACTGTAGCCGTGCCGAATAATTTTTCTAGAGTTTTTTTACCATAAACATAAATCAACCATTCATCGTCTATATTTTGTTGGTGCGGCTTCCCGTAATCAATACCTGGTTGTTCAAAAATATGAAGCATATTGGGGTCTGCATTATCGAAGGGATTGCCTTGAAATACGACATCGCGTACATCTGAAGTCATTACCATGCGATAGCCTGAGTTAACCTTAATGTATGTATGGTAAGCAAACCAGCGGCCTGTGATTGGATGAATCCAATTACCGACTGTATGCCGATAATCCTCCTGTAAGTAGGTACGATGAGAACTCGAACTCAATCGCATCAAAATTTGCAGTTCCACCATTTTGATGTGATAGAAAAGATTGAGAATTTTTGAACCAGTCACCCACTTCCATGAATTTTCAACTGGCATCAAGATAATATTTTTTTCTATAGCTAACTTTGAAAACTCGCTCCCTAACGCATTAATAAAAACTACAACATCAACTTTGTCTGGAGCGCAATGCTGGCGGACTGATACCACAAACCTGTGGAAATCATCGAATTTGGAGTTTGTTGCATAACCCATGATTAAGTCTTTCATGCTTTGCCACCTCAAAATCAGTAGATTCGATTTTATCTACTAGAATAGCGTAAATATAACGGGTGTGTCAACTATTTTGATACTGCAATTGGATTTTTTTCTCGATCGAATGCGCGAATATTTCAATTAATTAACGACACAATTTCTTTTCCCGTAAGATCGTCGAGCTTTATCTTCAGCAGATGCGGTCAGTCTGCTGCAACAGCATTGTGAGACTGCAACTTCTGTACATCCTTGAAAATAGCAGCTTTAAATTCACAACCGAATAACTGCTTCAGTTTTGGGCTGGCTCGATCTAAGAAAGTTGGTGACACCGACACAACTGAGTTTTCCAAAGGTCTGACAAATTTTGGATTGTAATTTCCCAGTACCGAAACACGCGGTCGATCGGAGTAGTTGATGGATGTGTCGTGCCAACAAAGACCGTGAGAAAGTACAACTGTTCCTGCTTTTCTAGTAACTTTTTGGGCTAATTCTACAAACTTTTTTCCATCTATAAATTGGCACAATTTTTGGGTATTTGCGGCAAACAAAGGAGCACCGTTAGTTTCTATAAAATCTTCCATCATCCAGACTGCTTGAACTTCCATCACAGGTGTTTCCGGTTTTAGGTGATGGTAAATTTTGGATACCCGAATTAGAATTGAGCATCAGTTTGTGGTTTGGCACTTACCAAGGTTTTGCGAGATTGTGGCTGCGGTGGTATGATGTGAATGGCAATTTAGTTTTGACTCCCGAAGAATTTGAAAGACAGCAAGCTCAATTGGCAAGCCAGCGAGCAGAAGCTGAAAGAGAGCGAACCCAATCTCAAAGACAGCAAGTGGCATTGAAAAGGCAGCGAGCAAATCGTTTGGCTCAGATCCTTCGATAAAAAGGCATTAATCCCGATGAATTGTAAAATCAAATAGAGCATTTCTTAGGGAAATTAGGCACTCTTAAACTGAGAAGCATCGAGCATGGGCGGTTGCTATTCCGTTGGATATTACTCCCCAAACTCCCCTGCATACCTCAGTTCCTAAAAAAAACGCTATAGTAGAGTGCAAAGCTACCATCAGTGTCAATAAATATTTATTAACTAAAATTTACTTATGCCAGACTCAACCTCACTGCGCGATCGCTACTTAGCCTTAATCGACACAATTGTGGAAATCACCCTCAAAGGTCAAATTCGATCGAAAGAACAAGTATATCAAATGCTGGTACAAGACATCGGTACCGGCACGGGCGAAATCTTTGAACGCTGCTTCGGGGAACGACTCGACGACGCCGAGAATCAAGTGAGAAATGAAAAAGACGAGCTCAAACAAGCCAAAGCAAATCGCATTCTCAGGGTTCTCAAAACCATCCAAGGAGAATGGGAACGCTGGCAAAAAGATAACCGAGTTTCCAGCGATATTGCATCGGCTCTCCAGCAAATTATTGCCGCCGAATCTAACAGCC
>JBOFTL010000711.1:0-5241 GCA_051652045.1 Microcoleus sp.
TCGGATCCTCATCCACCCGTCCCCTGCTAAAATCTACGATTATTAGATTGCATGCGGGTGGAATCACAGTCTCACGCGACTCTCATCCCACACTAACCGAGGCGGTATAGTGTGGGGATTCCCGTCTGTTTAGCTAACAACAGAGTGATGGCTGTGTGGCGGGTATTGTACTGGGGGAAATAATGCTCTACCTTCCCATCTCGCACCAATGCTTCTACAACAGGTTTCCAGATGCGATTAGAGGGGTAAACTCCTCTATTCTAACCCGATCGCCCCGATTTACCCCAAGCTTACCCCAATTTTTTGCCCAAACGCGCCCAGAAATGACCGATAAAAATACCAGGATGCTTGTACAAAGCACCCTGGTATCGTTGGAATGTATATGGCTCAGGCGGGATTTGAACCTGCGACCTTGGGCTTATGAGTCCCCTGCGCTAACCACTGCGCCACTGAGCCAAATTTAGTTCACGATTCATTATCTTAACACGATAACGCTAGATGGTACAGTTCGCAACTAACATAATTGCTAATAACTTTGACAGAAAGTTATGAGTTTTAATAATGAATCAAAACCCATAACTTTAGATCGGCGATTAGCGAGAAGCCCTGGAGTCCTCATCAGGTAGGAAAGCCATCGGATTGACAGCACCCTGTCCGGCGGGATGGATTTCAAAGTGCAAGTGCGGTCCGGTGCTGAAACCGGTACTGCCCATTTCTGAAATCTGTTCGCCTTGAGCGACTTGCTGGCCTTTTTGTACCAAAATGCGACTGTTGTGAGCGTATATAGTCTGGGAACCGTCGGCATGGGTAATTTCCACCAAATAGCCGTAGCCACCGTCGTTCCAGTCTGCATAAGTCACCACCCCGCTGTCGGCGGCCACAATTGGTGTGCCGATCGGCCCTGCAATGTCAATTCCCCTGTGCATCCGTCCCCAGCGCCAGCCGTAGCCGGAAGTGAGAACGCCCTTAGCAGGCCAAATAAACCCGTTAGCCGACTGCTGCTGCAGCTTGCCACCGTCAGGCAGATAAGTATCAGCACCCGAAAGCGGAGGCAGTTCTGGCGAAACCATCCGTCCCAAAGATGGATTGCTCAGGGGGTCGTAACCCTGCGAACCCAAAGGAGCCGTTGCCACCACCGGTTGCTCTACAGGAGCAGAAGCCGGGGTCAGGTTAATCGGTTGCAGTTCCGCAGCCCGCATCGGATCAAAACGCTCTGTCTGCTGTCTTTGGACTCGATCGCTCCAAGCCCTCGAACTAGGTCTGGCGATCTCGTCCTGCACGGCTTGAGCGTATTCGGTACTGCGGAAATTAGGATTGAGATTTTGGATGTTATCGGCCGGGCTCCCCGTTGCGATCGGCATTTCCGATTCAGCAACCGCAAGTGACACGGCATTTGCCCCGATCGAGTTGCGCTCGGCTCGATATTCTTCTCGCAGCCTTACAACTTCTGCTCGCAAACGTTCGGCATAAGGGTTGAGTGCTTGCGCCGAAGGCATCGAACCCTCGCTCGGTGGCAATTCTACTACCCGATTCGTACCGTTCGCGGGCATCAAGTTAGTCGGTTGCGGGTACGAGTTGGCGATGTTGGTGCTAGCAGTCGCACCTGCTGGAACTGGCAGCGCGCTGGTGTCAACCGCACCTGTAAATGTTGGTTCCCCTTGAAGTTCTAGCCTTCCTGATTCGCTCATGCTTTGAGAAACCTGAGTCAGCGGAATGCTGTTAATCTTGGGGACGATCGGCGTTGAAATATTTTTCAGACCCTCAACGTTGGCAAGGGGAGAAACAACAGGTACTGTTACTGGCGCGGGTGATGCAACGCCAGAATTGACAAATTCAGGGGCAGGCGAGCTGGGTAGCAAAACTCCTGGCGTCCCAGCGACAGATGGCACAGATGTAGAGTTGGAGGCAGAAGTAGATGCTGCCGCCCGCACCGCCGAATTATTTGACCCAATCTTTTGGGGAATTTTTAACCGCTGATTGACATTCAAGAAGTTCGGATCGCCGAGCTTGTTGACAGCGATGAGTTCTTGGGCAGACACGCCGTGACCTTTAGCGATCGCGCTCAGCGTATCTCCAGGACGCACGCTGTACAGCACCGGAGCCGGTGCGATCGTGCTTTCCATCGAATTTTCCACGCTGGGAGCGACGGCAGCAGCGGGCAAGCTGGGTATTCCTGGGGACTGCTCGATTGACTCGAAGGGTTGAGCTGTCGTGGATTCTTGCTTAACTCCCCAATTGGGAGCGTCTGTTTGGGCTGTGGGAATTACAGACGATGTTGCCGACAAATCGGGAATTGCTGTTTTGGTTGTTGTAGCTGCTGGAGACGACGGAATCGACCCTGATTCTTCGATAATTACAGCAGATTTAGATGAACTTGCAGGCTCCTCAAACCCCAACTCCACCGGACGTACAGTTGTGCGGTTTTCCTGTTTCTTCAAACTGTCGATCGCCCCGTTGCCGCCTAACCAGGGAGTCGATGCTGTCTCTTGCAAGGCAATTTCTGGTACTGTCGCTGTCGGAGCGGATACCTGAGCCTGCGAGTCAGTTAGATTGAAATCCTGGTTCGGATCGATCGCGACTGTCGGTGCGGTAGCAGCTTGCTGCTGCAGTCCCGTTTCCAGTCCGATTGCCTCAGCCGTTGGAATGTTTGGCTGCGAGCTTACTGGGAGTACCGTATCGCCTGCCATGCCGTTACCGGTTGAGGCGAGATCCGATGGTACAGCAGAACCATCAACTCGGGCAGCATTAGCGGTAATGCTGGATGAGACTGGTTGTACTTCAATCGTGGATTCGGCCGTCGGTGCGGGTTCTGTAGCGCGAGCGCTGTCCCCACTTCTCGGCAGCAAGATGCCGGAAGCACCCACCGATATCGCCAGACCTAGCGTGGCAAGAGAACGGACTCTGCCACTACTGGCTGTTACCAGAGATTCGATCGTTTGTTGTTTGGACGGTTCGGCCAAACCGTCTCTTTCAATTTCACTAGCCTCAACAGGCTTAAGTTTTTGGGGATATGCTCGTTTCAAAAAAACGACCTCCTACTGAGAAGCGCTTAACTGTCCTTGGAAACACTCAAGGGGAACGCACGACGCTGTTTAAATCAATAAGAATGTTCTTATCGCTGACAGCTATCTTGCTTAGGCAAGATTACCTTGCTTTTTTAATTTAGACAAGCTCGCACAATCAAAAATTTTAAATTGCCCGTTTATCTTGTCGCAGCGATCCCCGAAAAGCCTTACGCGGCAATAGCTCTAACCAACTAATGCAATTCCCCGTCCGGTAAGGCTCTCGTGTCACCTAATTATCCGACTTTAGGCTAGTCTCCGGAGTACCTACAACCGTATATCTACTAGATATAGCCTAGATCTTACGCATAGGTACTTCCGAACCCACTAAATCGGACTAAATCTCTATTTCTGTTGCTAAATCATCTTTTCAGGGAAATTGTTATTATGATAACAATTTCTTTTAAGATGAATAAAATATCTCAATCTATTATGCTCGGCAAACAGTTAGCGTCTGATACAAATTTCTTATCTTTAATTAAGAATTTGACAGCAGTGAGGAGCAATTAAATTCCTATATGTTTATGTGTTGATAGCATTTGATTCCAGTTCGCCCAACTGCCGTTTGGCTTCAAATAAACCCACAGCAGCGCTGACAGAGAGGTTTAAACTGCGCACCCCCGGCTGACTCATGGGAATAAACACGGTGGCATCGCAGCTATCCAAGACAAACTGTGGCAGTCCGTCAGTTTCCGATCCAAACAGCAGCCAGTCGCCGGCTTGAAATTGGAATTGCGCGTAATTGTATCGCCCCCTAGCGCTGAATCCGATCGACCGCCCCCCCTGCTGCCGCTGACAAGCAAAAAAAGCTTCTAAGTCTTCGTGACAGTGGAGATTGACGTAGGGCCAGTAATCCAAACCCGCCCGTTTGAGGTAGCGATCGCTGATTTCAAACCCCATCGGCCCCACTAAATGCAGTTGAGTGCCCGTAGCAGCGCAAGTGCGGGCGATATTGCCAGTATTTGGGGGAATTTGCGGGTGAACTAAAACAATTTGAGGCATTAAGTTAGCTGATGCGCACATACACGCACTTAAACACGGAGTTACTCTATCCCAAGATAGATGTAAGTTATAGCTTTTTGTTATAACTTATTTGAGGTTTTGATTGATTAAATATTCTGATCTATTTTTCAGCTTCCTTCGGAAGAAAAAACAGGGAATTGGTATTATCGGACACACCTGCAACAGTTAAGGTTGATTGCCCTTTCTTTCTCTAGGGCAAGTTGGGGCTCAAGAGTGAAAATCTAGGGGGAGAGGGGCAGAAAGAGTTTCTGTGATTCATAACGTACCTCCCGCGCCCGTGGGGCGCTTTAAAGAATTCCAAGAATTGGTAGAAGGTGTTGGTGGTGCGTGGAAAAGCTCCAACCACACACCTACCCTGTCACCTGTTGCCTGTTGCCTGTTGCCCGATCGCACCTAAAGCTCAAGCAACTAACTGCGGACACAAATTATCTTCGAGTTCCCACTCCTGCCGTGCCATTGCCTGAATTCCTTGTACGATAATGCTTCTGCTGTCCGAACCGCCTGCGTGCAGCTTCAACCACTGCTGGGCGGTGTTGCCTTCGCGGAGGATTTTTTTGAGCGGCGACAGAAAGCAGCTAAAACCGCGTTTTTTGGCGATCGGCCAAACTTCCTGATAAATTTCCTCGATCCAATCCCGCGCCACAATAGTTGTGCCGTCCCTCCAGTGCCTGAGTTCGGCATCCAAACTGTTACGAGATGCAGCAATTTCGTTGGCATCTGTCAGAGCAATTAGATCGGCGTTGCGGGTAGCAGCAGGCAAAGTGCTGATTTCTAAAGGATCTAAACTGGGGTCTTCCATCATCTGCCACAGGCGCGCTTCCAACAAGGCAGTCACAGCCAGCAAGGCCAGGGGATTGATTTCGAGATCGCAAATTCTCAATTCGAGGCGATTGAGACAGTAGGGGCGACGATCGCCATTAGGGCGCACGGCGGACCACAGGTGGCGGACATTTTGCATCGTACCCAGCCGTAACTGTTCTTCCGTCCACTGGATGTAATGCCTGTGACTTTCAAATAGGGGAACTGTAGCGGGAGTTTTGGGAAACAAACCCCAGCGAGTGGAATGATAGCCCGTGACTTCACCGTCGAGGAAAGGGGAAGAAGCGCTCAAAGCAAGGTACAGGGGTGCTTCGACGCGGGCGAGGCGAATTGCCCG
>JBOFTL010000712.1:0-4255 GCA_051652045.1 Microcoleus sp.
AGTAGTAACCGATTACCGATTACCAATTACCCAATTACCGATTACCAATTACCGATGACCAATTACCAATTACCAATTACCAATTACCAAATTCCACAGTCATGTTAAGCCCAAAAAGAACAAAATTCCGCAAGCAGCAGCGCGGGCGAATGAACGGTCAAGCTACCCGCGGCAACGTCGTTAGCTTTGGCGAATTCGCACTGCAAGCTATCGAACCCGCCTGGATTACTTCCCGCCAAATAGAAGCCGGACGGCGCGCTATGACCCGCTATATCCGCCGGGGCGGTAAAATCTGGATTCGCATTTTTCCCGACAAACCAGTCACCCAGCGCGCAGCAGAAACCCGGATGGGTTCCGGTAAAGGTGCTCCCGAATTTTGGGTTGCCGTTGTCAAACCGGGTCGAATTATGTTTGAAATTGGTGGCGTTGCTGAAGAAACAGCCCGCGAAGCAATGCGTTTGGCATCCTTCAAATTGCCGATTAAAACCAAGTTCATCACCCGCGAAGAAGGTCAATCCTAGGGACGATCGAAGGTAGAATTAAAGGACAGAAAGTAGAACTTTAAATTAAACAAAAAAAGTTACCTAAATTCTGAGACGATCGATCGATTTTCTTTCCTTCGACCTACAGGAACGATTAGCATTTTGCCTTCAAAAAATTGCAGAAAATATCGAGCACGCAATTATGTCTTTGCCCAAAATTAAAGAAGCTAGAGATTTGAGCGATGCAGAAATAGCAGAGCAAATTCTAGCCGTCAAGCGCCAACTAATGGAATTGCGACTCCAGCAAGCTACCGGCCGCCTGGACAAACCGCATCAGTTTAAGCACGCCAAACATCGACTGGCTCAATTAATGACAGTCGAACGCGAACGGCAACTCACTGCTGATGCTGCCGAAGTTGCAAAAGCTTCCAAATCAGAAGAACCAGCAGCAACCGCTGCCGAATAGACGAACCCAAAAAAAACCAGCGAGTTAGAAATAACCGGTTCGATCGCGCAAATCTCACAAAAAGTTGCACGGAATAAATAGGTAGCTATGGCAGTCAAAGAACGAGTTGGCGTAGTAGTCAGCGACAAAATGAACAAAACAGTTGTGGTAGCAGTAGAAAACCGCTCCTCCCACATCAAATACGGCAAAACCGTAGTCCGCACCGAACGTTACAAAGCTCACGATGAAGAAAATCAGTGCAAAACTGGCGATCGAGTTCGCATCACTGAAACCCGTCCTTTGAGCAAAACCAAACGCTGGACTGTAGCTGAAATTTTCGGTACAAAAGAAGGCTGAGAGTTGAGAGTTGAGAGTTGAGAGTTAACAGCAGACAGTTAACTAATTACCAATTACTAATTATCAACTATCAACTATCAACTATTCACTCTCAATTACCAATTACCAATTACCGATCGCCATGATTCAACCACAAACATACCTCAACGTTGCCGACAATAGCGGAGCCCGCAAACTAATGTGCATCCGCGTATTGGGAGGCGGCAACCGCCGCTACGGCGGAGTCGGCGATGTCATCATTGCCGTCGTCAAAGATGCCATCCCCAACATGGCAGTTAAAAAATCTGATGTCGTCAGGGCCGTGATTGTCAGAACCCGCAAAGGATTGCGCCGTGACAGCGGTATGAGCATTCGTTTTGACGACAACGCCGCCGTCATCATCAATCCCGAAGGCAACCCTAAAGGCACCCGCGTTTTCGGGCCAGTCGCCCGCGAACTTCGCGACAAAAACTTTACGAAAATCGTTTCCCTAGCGCCGGAGGTACTTTAAAATGTTCGGAAAAAAGGGCAAAGCAACTAGCGAACCGCAACGCTATAGAATGCACGTCAAAAAAGGTGACACCGTTCAAGTAATTACTGGCAAAGAAAAAGGTAAAGTCGGAGAAATCTTAAAGACATATCCTAAAGTCAGCAAAGTAGTTGTTAAAGGTGTTAACGTCAGAACCAAGCACGTTAAACCCCAGCAGGAAGGTGAATCTGGCAGAATCGTCAGTTTTGAGGCTCCAATTCACAGTTCTAACGTGATGCACTACTCGGAAAAAGAGAAAGTAGCCAGCCGCGTCTGCTACACCTTTAGCGAAGACGGTCGCAAACTGCGCCAGCTCAAAAAAACTGGGGAAATTATCGATAAATAGTCATCAGTCATTAGTTATTAGTCATCAGTCATGAGTTGAGAACTAATAACTAGCAATTATCGACTATCAACTATCAACTCAACTTCCTGACCAAGCCCAGGAACAGTATCAAGAAATCCAAAAACCATGCCAGACAAACTCAAAGTTCTTTATCAAGACAAGATAGTACCCAAACTGATGGAGCAGTTTAAGTACACTAATATCCATCAGGTTCCCAAACTCGTTAAAGTTACCGTCAACCGAGGTTTGGGAGAAGCATCTCAAAATGCTAAGGCACTAGATTCATCCATCAACGAAATTGGCATCATTACCGGACAAAAACCGGTAGTAACGCGGGCGAAAAAAGCGATCGCGGGCTTCAAAATCCGCAAAGGAGTACCCGTCGGCGTTATGGTAACATTGCGATCCGATCGAATGTACGATTTTCTCGACCGACTGATCAACCTAGCGCTGCCCAGAATCCGCGACTTTCGCGGCATCAGTCCCAAAAGCTTTGACGGGCGCGGCAACTACAGCTTGGGATTGAGAGAACAGCTAATTTTCCCCGAAATAGAATATGACAGCATCGATCAAATTCGAGGCATGGACATTTCAATTATCACCACAGCAAATACCGACGAAGAAGGACGCGCCTTGCTTAAAGAAATGGGAATGCCGTTCCGGGACAACTAAGCAGTAGAGAAAGAAGCAAAAGATGGCAGCTAACGATACCATAGCAGATATGTTGACGCGCATTCGCAATTCTTGCATGGCGCGCCACCAAACAACGCAAATTCCAGCTACAAAAATGACTCGCAGCATCGCTCAAGTCCTCAAAAATGAAGGCTTTATCGGTGAATTTGAAGAAGCAGAAGAAGGAATTAAGCGATATTTAGTGCTTTCTCTAAAGTACAAAGGAAAAACTCGCAAGCCCATTATCACCGCACTCAAGCGAGTCAGCAAGCCAGGACTGCGCGTGTACTCGAACCGTAAAGAATTGCCCAGAGTTTTAGGCGGAATTGGCATTGCCATTATTTCCACCTCCAGTGGCATTATGACCGATCGAGAAGCCCGACGCCAAGGCTTGGGTGGGGAAGTGCTTTGTTATGTTTGGTAGTCATCAGTCATTAGTCAGCAGTCATTAGTCATTAGTGATTAGTTATTTGGTTGGTGGTTAGTAGTAAATAATGACAACTAACAACTGACAGCTAACAACTAACAACTGACAGCTAACAACTGACAACTGGCAACTAACAACTGACAACTGACGACTAATTAACTAAAAACAAAGGACAAAAAACTATGTCGCGAATTGGCAAGCGCCCGATTAGCATTCCCAACAAAGTCACCATCACCCTAGACGGTCAAAAAGTAGCCGTCAAAGGTCCTAAAGGTGAACTTTCCCGAACGATACCGTCCGAAATCGTCCTCGGACTCGAAGGCGAGACTTTACTGGTTACTCGTCGGGACGAATCCCGCACCGCCCGCCAACTGCACGGCTTGTGCCGCACCCTAGTTGCCAACATGGTCGAAGGTGTATCCCAAGGTTTTCAACGCCGTTTGGAAATCATCGGTACAGGTTATCGGGCTCAGGTTCAAGGACGGAACTTGATTTTAAACGTCGGTTACAGCAAACCGGTAGAAATGCCCCCTCCAGAAGGCATCACGATGGCAGTTGAAGGCAACACCAACGTCATAGTCTCCGGTATCGACAAAGAACTCGTAGGCAACACAGCAGCCCGCATCCGCGCGGTACGCCCGCCTGAAGTCTACAAAGGCAAAGGAATTCGCTACAGCGGCGAAGTCGTCCGGCGCAAAGCTGGTAAAACAGGCAAAACAGGTAAGAAATAGCAATGAAACTTACTCGCAAAGAATCAGTGCACCGCAGGCACCGCCGGGTGCGGCGCAAGGTATTCGGAACAGCAGAACGTCCGAGGCTAGCAGTATTTCGATCGGCCCAGCACATCTACGTCCAAGTTATCGACGATACCAAGCAGCATACTTTAGCTGCCGCGTCAAGCCTAGATCCGGAATTAAAATCCAGTCTCAGTTCGGGAGGCAACTGCGAAGCCAGCGTGAAAGTCGGTCAGTCGATCGCCCAACGCTGTGCCAGTGCTGGCATCACCAAAGTTGTATTC
>JBOFTL010000713.1:0-3472 GCA_051652045.1 Microcoleus sp.
TGGCGCAATAAATTGATAATATTACCGCCCGCATATCCCGATCGATTTGGGTGTTCGGTTTGCAAGCGATCTAAAATTTGCTTTAATTGATACTCAATTTCTTTTTGAGAACCCAACTGATTCAGTAACCGGGTAATTAACGGCTTCAGAATCACGCGAATTTGACTTTCTCGAATGTAGTCTTTGTCCTGGGCTTTGATTAAGGCATGGGTTTGTAGCAGAGAATCAGGTGATAAGGCAGCAGGTGACGATCGATCGGCAATTTCTTCACAAACTCGATCGACCAGCACCTCTGTTACATATTCCATCACCACGGGTTGTAAAGTGAACTGACCGGCATTGGTTTCAATGAGGGATCGACCTTTCAAAAGTTGCAAGGCTTCCATCAGATGAATTGGCGATCCGCTACTATGTAAATCTGCTTTGAGTTCGGCAAATGTTACCCATTCTCGATCGATCGCCAACCAAATCATTATCTGTTTTTCTAAGGTCGATATTCGGCTCAATTGTTGTTCGATTAAGTCGGAAATATCGCCAAACAAAGTGATGTTTTGTTCTAAAAATAGAGCGATATTGCCAGCAAATAAATCTCGAATGGTAGTCGCGACAATTTTTAATGCTAGGGGATTGCATCGATAGCGATCGCACAACTGGTGTTTGTGACTTTCTGAACCGATTAACCCCGTCGCTGCGATCGATGCTTGGGCGACTTCTAAACAGCCTTCCAGAGTCAAACCCCGCACTGCCAAATTACCATCCAACATAGCAGATTGAGCGCATTGTTCCCGAGTGGTTAATACCAAACAACTTTGATGGCGAGTTTCGGCAACTATTCGCAGCAATTCTCCGTAGGTTTCATAGCCGGGACGGTATTGTCCTGTTTGCACGCTTGCTTGCAGTAGGGTTTCGGCATTATCCAAAACTATCAAACAGCGACGATCGCGCAGACACTGAAGCAAAGTTCCGATATCTGCTGCGGTTTCCTCCTGCCCGGAGAGGAATGAAACTAATTCTGCTAACAAGGTTTCTAAAGGCGGTGCATTGCGCAGCGATCGCCAAATTACATAGGTAAATTTATCTTGCACTCTTTCTGCTAATTTGACTGATAAAGCTGTTTTACCTACGCCACCAATGCCGATAATTCCTATTAAGCGACATCGATCTTGCAGAATCCATTGGGTGAGGATAGTGAGTTCATTCGATCGCCCGTAAAATAATGAAACGTCAGGGGCTTCTCCCCAATCCTGGGCGATCGATTCGACAGGCTGAGGTGCTGGTGCTGCTGCTTCTTGCTGGATGTAGTCTCGATCGGTAACAGTGAGATTAAAAGCGCGAAAAAAGTCCTCTAGAGTTTGGCGATCTACTGCTGTTTTGCAACTGCGGATTCTACCGATCGATCGCACGCTGATTCCTGTTAAGTTGCTTAATTGTTCTAAGGTGTAGGGATATCCACCATTTTTAGCAATGGCCGATCGTTCCACTGCCTCTTGAAAACGCTGCAAACCCCATTCTGATAGAATTACACCCCGACTTTTGTGTTTTTTAGGCAGTTTAGTCATCTTTCACATTTTCCAAATATTTCAACTTGAACTGTGACTGGTTTTTAAATTTTTAGTGTTATTAGAGAGCGATCGAACTTGGTAAGCATAAGTTAGTTTCATTAAGTTTATTCTAGCTTAGTTTCGCAGTAAAATGTGAGCCTTGGAGTTTGCGAAAAAAGCATCATCTATGTAGGGTGCGCACTGCGCACCTTACTCAAAACTCATGCTTGCTCCAATCCGCTAAAATCAACACTTTTCTTCAATTCAAAACTCAAAACATACTTGCCCCAATCTGCTACTCAAAACTCCCTATATATAGTGCGCAGTGCGCACCTTACCTAGGAATTACGCCAATCCTGGTAAAGAATTGCTAACAGCACGACATCCTCAAACTCTTGCCATTTTCGGACTCGTTGGCGCAGCACTCCTTCTTGAATAAACCCGTTTTTTTTCAATACTTTACCTGATGCTGGATTTCTCAACATATGGTAGGCGTAAAGCCGATTGAGATGCAGGTTTTCAAATCCGAAACAAATCATTGAAGATAGGGCTTCACTCATGTATCCCTTTCCCCACAAATCAACACCCAACCAGAAACTCACTTCAGCACAGGAATGTTCTCGATCGATATCTCGGATTTCGATCGTGCCTCTGAGCAACTTTTCCTCCTTGACTTCGATCGCGAATGCTACAGAATTTCCATCTTGAAACTCAGCGATTTTCCTAGCAATGTATTTCTCAGCTTCGCCTTCAGGATAAGGATGAGGAATCGAAATCATCGTATCAGCAATTGCGCGATCGCTGGCAATCTTTTGAATGGGTGGCGCATCGGTTAAAGTCAGCGGGCGTAAAATCAAACGGGCTGTTTCAAGCGATATCTGAGGAAGCATTTGGGCAATTTACTTAAGGTTTATTGAATAAGTCTTTTAGGATCGTGGATTAAATAACTTCGTAGGTTGGGTTGAAGCATGAACCCTCCGCTGCGCTTCGCCCAACGATCGAGTGTGGCGTTGGGCCAAGCGTTGCGGAGGGTTCGTTCCTGGTCCCAACCTACAAAAAATGCAAGTTATTTAATTCTAATTCCTTAGTGGGGATAAGGAACAGGAAATAGGCAACATGGAACAGGGAATAGACAACATTTTTTGTCTGATAAGTAGTCAGCAGTAAGGTGCGCAGTGCGCACCCTACAGATAGAGTTTTCGCGCAAGTGCTGGCCCAGCCATGCAGTAAATAGCAGACCAAAAACAGTTCGATCGCACCCGATCGCGAAGTCCTCATTAAAGAGAAAATAATCTCTATCGAAACTTCCGTTCCGATTCTTGAATGGAAACATCATTAATGCTAGCTTCACGTCTTCGCATTAGGCCATTGTCTGCAAATTCCCACTGTTCGTTACCGTAGGATCGATACCAGTAACCAGAATCATCGTGCCATTCATACTCAAAGCGTACAGAAATCCGATTATCTGTAAAACTCCACAGTTCTTTCTTTAAACGGTAATCTAATTCTTTTGCCCACTTGCGTTTTAAAAAAGCTTTGATTTGTTCCCTGCCGCTGAAGAATTCGGCGCGATTTCGCCATTGAGAATCTTCAGTATAAGCTAAGGCTACTCGCTCCGGATCGCGGGTATTCCAGGCATCTTCGGCAGCTTGAACTTTGGCTTTAGCTGTTTCTAAGGTAAAGGGCGGTAGGGGCGGTTTAGTTTCCATAATTTTTGTTGTTTGTGAAGGAATAAGGAAGAGGGACAGCGGATGTTGTAGCGGATGTAGCGGATGAATTATTTAGTGTGTGTCAGAGATGCTGCCCAATCAGTAAGTCAGGAATCAGCAGGAGGGGGAGAGGGACAGCGGATGTTGTAGCGGATGTAGCGGATGAATTATTTAGCGTGTGTCAGAGATGGCGCCCAATCAGTAAGTTAGGAATCAGCATTG
>JBOFTL010000714.1:0-1193 GCA_051652045.1 Microcoleus sp.
ATTTATTAGCTTTTGGTAGCTGCACGCTATTTAATACTGTAGATGTGACTTTGTTTGATTTTCGGGTGAATGCGATAAGCTGGATTTTGTTGGCGGCGATTTGCGGTACGATCGAGCGATTGGAGATTTGAAATTTGAGCTTTGAGATGGGAGATTTGATGATTGTACGATCGGGCAGTCTTAAGTAAACGGTATTATCCTATAGATTTCCCGCAGGCAGACTTGGTTCTTGTAGTTGGGGGTGAAAATCACAGCGTGAGAGATCCATTCGATTTCGCACCCCCTGCATCGCTGTCAACCGGCCCGTCATAACGGAGATAACTAACCTGGAATTAAATCATTCCGACCAAATCAACCCGCCTCGATTGCGATATTGCTGGCGGGTAAATCTTCAACTATGAAAGCCGGTGACTGTCAATTTTTGCCATTCCCCCTCCAAAGGCAAAATCCTGTACCATCGAACTCTTTAAAAAATCGTGAGGGAAACCCAATTCGATCGCACTTACCGTATCTAATCGCTGCATTTGTTCGGCAGTTAATTCAAACTCCAAACAAGCGAGATTTTCCTGAATCTGCGAAACTTTGCGAGAACCGACGATTGGAATTACATCAATTGCCTGCTGGCGCAACCAATTTAGCGCTACTTGCGAAGCAGGCTTGCCAATTTCCGCTGCTATTTTGCTAACTTCTGCTGCAATATTGAGGTCCCGTTCGCTAATTTTTCCCGCTTCACTAGAATCAAGTCGTTTCGCTTCCCCAGCAGTTTCAGAAGTGTTGTATTTTCCTGTCAGCAAACCGCCTGCTAGAGGACTCCAAGCTGTAACGCCAATATCAAAAGCTTTTGCCATCGGCAACAAATCCCGTTCCGGCGTTCTCTCTTTCAAAGAATACTCGATTTGCAAGCCGATAAATGAAGTCCAACCGCGCAAATTAGCGATCGTATTTGCTTGAGAAATAATCCAAGCCGGCGTATCGGAAATGCCGATATATAAAATTTTGCCGGCGCGCACCAAATCGTCAAAAGCACGCAGCACTTCTTCAACGGGCGTAGTGAAATCCCAAGCGTGCAGCCACAACAAATCAATGTATTCAACTTGCAGCCGCTTCAAACTTGCTTCTACTGCTTGCACCATATTTTTGCGGTGATTGCCAAAACCGTTAACTTCGCCATTTTTCATGTTCAGGCTGTATTT
>JBOFTL010000715.1:0-7631 GCA_051652045.1 Microcoleus sp.
AAAATACCCATGCAGGAAGCGCTCGACTGGTTTCAATCTTTTTTATCCAACTCGGTTGATGCTTTTTTAGAGTACGATCGACACCAAAGGTATATTTCAATTAATCCTGTTGCTGCCAGTTGGATGAGCTTGGAGCCTGGTGAAGCACTCAATAAAACTAATGAGGAATTACTGGAATTATACCCCGACAATCCCGCTTTAATCAATATCGTATCGCAGATCGAACACTGTTTGCAACAAGTATTTAGAACAGGGGAAAACAGGCTGGCAATCCATGAGGTGGCGGCGATAGATGGCGGGGTAAAAATTTATGAAACTGCTTATACGCCCGTAGTGGATAGTGAATCCGGTAAAATGCGGGTGTTTGCCGTCGGTAGAGATATTACGCGACACTATCGCTGGCAGCAACAGAAGACTCAACAGTTGCGCCGATCGAATCATTTATTGTGGTTGAATGCTGCTAACAGCCCCTTAGCTATGGTGGGCTGGGATGAAGATTTTCGCATCATTCAGTGGTCAAAACGTGCGGAACAAATCTTTGGCTGGACTACAGAAGAAATGATGGGCAAACGCTTCGGCGATCTGGGCTTGGTTGGGGAAGAAGATCGAGAAAGTATCGGGGCGATCGAAGCAGAATTAGCAGCGGGCAACAGCACTACTTCAATTCACCGCTATTATACTAAAAATGGAGAGGTAATTTGGTGTCGCTGGTTTAATTCGATTATTGGCAGCGGGGATACTTTTACGGTGCTTTCTTTGGTGGAAGATATCACCGATCGCAAGCGTTTAGAAGCAGAAAAAATTCAAGCATCAAGGCTGACAGCAATGGTTGCCGCTGTTGGAATCGCCCTCACCAAGCATCCTCAAGATATTCTGCTTCCCTGCTGCGAAGCAATGGTGCAAAACCTCGAAATTGCTGCCGTTAAAATCTGGGCTTTAAACTCCAAAACAAATATTTTAGAAGTGCAAGCAACTGCTGGAACCTACAGCAGCAATGATGTTTTTGACAGCTTTATTCAAAGTACGATCGCTGAAATAGCCGAACGCAAACAGCCGTATATTGATTGCGGTTTTGCGGCAGAATGGGGGTGCAAATTGGGTGCAGCAGGCGCGGGGCAAGCTCCTGCTAACTTGCCAAGTTTCCACATCAATTCCGCTGGCAAAAATGGCGAAAACGATCGTAACAAGCAAATTAATAAATTGGCAGGTTATCCTTTAATTGTTGAAGAACGCTTGGTAGGGGTTCTGGTAGTTGTTACCAACCAGAAACTGACGGTCGCTTTTTTGGAAACTCTAGCATCTATTGCCGATGTTATTGCTTTAGGCATCGAACGCAAACGTGCGGAATCAGAGTTGAATGCAGCTAGGGGATTTCTCAACTCGGTAGTAGAAAATCTGCCAGTTGGAGTTTTTGCAAAAGATGCTGCTTCCCTCAAGTTCGTGCTGTGGAATAAAGCAGGAGAAGCGATCGCTGGCGTTACCAGTCAAGAGGCGATCGGTAAAAATGATTATGACATTTATCCTAAAGAACAAGCTGATGTTTTTACCGAACAAGACAGGCAAATTCTGACAAGCCATTACGATCGATCTGCAATTAAAAAGGTAGTTGAAGAACCGATCCAAACGCGACATAAAGGTTTGAGAATTCTGCACACCCGCAAAGTACCGATTCTTGATTCTAAAGGCAATCCCCAGTATGTTTTGGGAATTACAGAAGATATTACCGAACGCAGGCAAGTAGACGAAAGCGTCAGGCTGTACGACCAAATTGTAGAAAATATGCAAATAGGTTTGTACGTCTACCATTTGGAAAATACAGAAGATGACACTACTCTCAGGGCGATTTCTTCCAATCCAGCCGCTACAGAATTTACTGGATTAGAAATGGCAGATGTTTTGGGAATGACAATTGATGAAATCTTTCCTAACTGGCGATCGAAAAATATCCCGCAAGCCTTCGCCTCAGTAATTCGCGATCGAGAAGCGATCGAAATTGAAGATATTGATTGCGATGAAAATGGTATCGTGACTCAGGCTTTTTCCATTAAAGCATTTCCCCTGCCCAATAATTGTATCGGCGTGGCTTTTGAAAATATTATCGATCGCAAGCGTTTAGAATTGGAATTGCAGCTAGCCTTGGAACAAAGCGAACTTTCCGCCCAACTGCTGCGGACTGTAATTGATAAAACTCCTGACTGGATTTTTGCCAAAGATCGAGAATTTCGCTGCATATTAGCTAACGAAAGTTTTGCGAAAGCAATCGGTCGAACAGTTGAAGAAATAATCGGAAAAAATGCTTTAGAATTAGGATTTCCTGAAGAATTAATTTACGGCAATACCGCCAAAAACATCCGAGGATTTCACAATGACGACATTGCCGTACTCGCCGGCGAAACCATCCACAATCCTTGCGATTTAGCAACTATTGCTGATGGTTCAGTACATATATTCGACACTCAAAAAATCCCGTTGCGCAATGCTGATGGTAATATATTTGCAGTGCTAGCTTTTTCTCACGATATTACAGAAAGACATCAAGCCCAAGAAGCTATGCGCCAAAGCGAAACCAGATTTCGTTCTTTGGTAGCGAATATTCCCGGAGTAGTTTATCGCTGGCAGGAAGATTTTTCTGTTACCTTTATTAGCGATGCTATTTTCTTGCTATCTGGCTACCAGGCTGCTGACTTTTTATCGCATCCAGATAGAGAAGGGAGAAATTTTGCCAGTGCGATTTACTCGGAAGATTTGCCGACAGTTAAAGCAACGATTCAGCAGGGAATAGAAACCAGACAGTGCTACAGTTTAGAATACCGCTTGCTAGCTGCAGACGGTACTATTAAATGGGTTTGGGATAAAGGTTCTCCTGTATTTGACGGAGATGGAAATGTCAGCTATTTGGATGGGGTAATTTTTGATATTAGCGATCGTTATTTAGCCCAAGAAGCATTGCGTCAAAAAACTTCCGAATTAGAAGCCGTGTTTCGGGCTTTGCCAGATTTATATTTCCGGGTTGGGGCTGACGGTACTATCTTAGATTACCTATCGGGAAATTCAGAAGAACTTTACGTACCGACTGATGAATTTCTGAACAAAAAAATGAGCGAGATATTGCCTCCGGGCCTTAGCAGCCAATTCGATCGGGCAATGCAAGAAGTCATAGAAGCTAAAGCTATCATTACTTTAGAGTATTCACTGCCCCTGTCGCGGGGAGAACAAACTTACGAAGCAAGATTTTTGCCTTTAAATTATAGTGAAGTTATTATTATAGCTCGCAATATTACGTTGCGCAAACAAGCAGAATCAGAATTAAAAGATAAAAACCGTCAATTAGAGCAAACTTTGAAACAATTGGGCAAAACTCAAGCTCAACTAATTCACGCCGAAAAAATGTCGGGTTTGGGACAGTTAGTTGCCGGAATCGCTCACGAAATCAACAATCCTGTAAGTTTTATCTACGGTAATATTATCTACGCTCGCGACTACGCTCACAATCTGCTGCGACTGTCAAATTTGTATCAAAAACACTACCCGATTCCCCCTGCTGAAATCGGCGAGTTTGCTGATGAAATAGAATTAGAATTTATCAAAAATGACTTTCCGCAACTGCTAATTTCAATTGAGATGGGGGCCGATCGCATCCGCCAAATTGTGCTATCTTTACGCAACTTCTCTCGCCTTGAAGAATCAGCACTCAAGCGCGTTGACATTCACGAAGGCATTGACAGTGCTTTGTTGATTTTGCAACACCGCCTGAAAGAAAATGGCAGGAACCGCAATATTGAAATAGTGAAAGAATACGGAAAATTGCCACTAGTAGAATGTTATGTAGGTCAGTTAAATCAAGTATTTATGAATATATTAAGTAATGCTATTGATGCCCTAGCAGAAATTAGAGAAAGGAAGTTAGAATTAATGGATGCTGCTGAAAATTACGATTTTTGCGATCTGGTTGCCAGTTATAACCCACTACCTTACATCAGAATTCACACTGAAGTTTTGGACGATCGATGGGTGACAATCTCCATTTTAGATAACGGGCCGGGAATGCCAGAATCTGTTAAGTCTCGCATCTTTGACCCTTTTTTTACTACTAAACCTGTAGGAAAAGGAACTGGTTTGGGATTGTCAATCAGCTATCAAATTGTAGTAGAAAGACACGGTGGCAGGTTGCGGTGCATTTCAGCCCCCGGAGGAGGAACGGAAATGGCGATCGAAATTCCCATTCGGCAAAAAACAGTTGACAATTGACAATTGACAGTTAATAGTTGATAGTTGACAATTGACAGCATACAGGTTGATATGAGGCAGTTGACAGTTTACCAATTACCAATTACCAACAGCACGACACGGATGACACGGATACACGGATAGGTTTTTTATTACTCTCGATCGATTACCAATTACCAATTACCAATTGCCAATTACCAATTACCAATCATGACATCTAAAAGTGTAAAAAATGAAAATTTAATTGTCCGATCGACAGAAGAAGATGAAGATGATTCTTATGTTGATTATTTTTACGACACTCCGGGCGCAGTACCGGGAACCCTCGATTTAGAACCGGATGCACCACCTCCCGAAATTGTACTGATCGATTATTGCGAAGCCACAGCTAATCGTACAAAATTGGCTAGTCCTCGGGAAGCTGCTGTTTATTTGGATACAGAATCGGTATCCTGGGTTGATATGTTGGGATTGGGAAATAAAGAAACTTGGCGGCAAATGGGCGAAGTTTTTAATTTGCACGTCATGGCTCAAGAAGATGTAGTTAATGTCCCGCAACGACCGAAAGTTGTAGATTACGAAAACCATCTCTTAATTATTGCTTGGATGGTGACGATTCACCCAAAATCAGATACTTTTCACAAAGAACAGGTAAGCTTGATTTTAGGCAAACATTACGTACTAACCGTTCAGGAAGAACCGAACTACGATTGCTTTGGACCCGTGCGCGATCGCATTCGGAAAGGACAAGGAGTTATCCGCAAACACGGTGCTGATTATTTAGCCTATACTCTGTTAGATTCCATTATCGATGGATTTTTCCCCGTGCTGGAAATTTACGGAGAACGGATTGAAGAATTGGAGGATGAAGTAGTAGCGCGCCCCACCCGCAAAACTCTGGAAAAAATCTATAAAATCCGGCGAGAACTGCTGACACTGCGCCGCGCAATTTGGCCGCAGCGAGATGCAATTAATACTTTAATTCGCGATAGCAGCGATGCGATCGGACCGGAGGTGCGGATTTACCTGCGCGACTGTTACGATCACACGGTGCAGGTAATGGATATGGTAGAAACTTATCGGGAACTGTCTTCGGGTTTGATGGATGTTTACTTGTCTTCAGTGGGCAATAAAATGAATGAAATCATGAAACTGCTGACAGTAATTTCTAGTATTTTTATTCCTCTAACTTTCGTAGCGGGAATTTATGGCATGAATTTCAACACCGAAAAATCGCCGATGAATATGCCCGAACTTAATTGGTATTTTGGCTACCCGCTTTGTTTGGGGCTAATGGCTGCGATCGCGTCGGGTTTAGTTTATTTCTTTTGGCGGCGCGGCTGGTTTGAAAACTTTTCAACTATTGAAGACGATCGCTCCGATCGCTCTCGTTCGTAGTAAGGACTTTAGTCCTTAAATCCCTCAAACCTGCAAGAAATAATTCAATTTCTCGCCACAAACTCAGATGCGTGTAAAATAATCGTGGGAAAAAGTAGGCGCAGGCGGTTGCGGGCTAGCGCAAGTTAGCCTGAGGAAAGTCCGGGCTCCCGAAAGACCAAACTTGCTGGGTAACGCCCAGTGCGAGCGATCGTGAGGATAGTGCCACAGAAAGATACCGCCCCCGCGATTTTAGATAGTAGATTTGAGATTTGAGATTGCATCAAAAATCGAGAGTCGCAAGTCTAAAATTGGTAGGGGTAAGGGTGCAAAGGTGCGGTAAGAGCGCACCAGCAGCATCGAGAGGTGCTGGCTCGGTAAACCCCGGTTGGGAGCAAGGTCGGAGGAACTATGGTTGGTCTTTTACCGGTTCCGTTTTAGGGTACCGCTTGAGGCGCCTGGTAACAGGCGTCCCAGATAGATAACTGCCCTCAAAAACTGCTTGCAGTTGAGAGAACAGAACCCGGCTTATGTCCGACTTTTTCCCCCCAATTATGCGATTTTAGATTTTAGATTTTAGATTTTAGATTAATTAGATTTCAGATTATGAATCTTGTTTACCCAGGTCGCCAAAAGCAGCTTGAAAAGTTAGTTGAAAAGTTGGGTTTGCCCAAGAACGCCTCGATTAAATGGCAGCTTCTAGATTTAGCTTTAACTCATTCTAGTGCGTCGGCGGCGGCCAATTACGAGCAATTAGAATTTGTCGGCGATGCGGTGGTGCGACTGGCCGCTTCGGAACTGCTGTTCGAGATTTATCCCGACTGTTCTGTGGGCGAATTTGCTGCAATTCGATCGATCTTGGTGAGCGATCGCATTCTATGTAAAATTGCTGATAGTTACGGATTCGATCGCTATTTAATTGTTGCCAACAGTGCCGCTGCTGACAAAACCGGTGCGGAAACTCGGATGGCGGATGCTTTGGAAGCCGTACTTGCAGCTTTGTATTTAAGTGTGCATACATTAGAATTAATTCGTCCTTGGCTGGACCCTCACTTCCGACAACTAGCAGCAGAAATTCGCAGCGATCCGGCACGTCAAAATTATAAAGCTGCCCTGCAAGAATTGACTCAAGGCAAACACAAAGTTTTGCCAAAATATAGTGTTGCAGAAACAGGTAAGGTGCAGGGTGGCGAAGACCGTTTTACTGCCGAAGTTCGACTTCAAGGAGAGTTGCTAGCACGGGGAAAAGGGCGATCTATTAAAGCAGCCGAACAAGCCGCAGCTAGGGAAGCTTTCAGTAAATTAAGTGGTAATGGGTAAGATCGGTAATCAAAAAGGTTCGTAGTGAGGACTTTAGTCCTCAGAAAGAAAGGACTGAAGTCCTTACTACAAACTAGGTTCGTAGTATTGCTTTATGAAAAAACAGTTAAAACTTAAATTACTCGCGATCGCCCTTATCTCAATCTTATCAACGATCGGTCTGGCGTGCGATCGACCTTTCCAAAAATCCTTTCAACTTCCCGCATCGGCAAAAAAAGAACCCTGGCCCGTACAAACAGGCATCCGTAGCAACATTCTCCGCGATAATGTACCCACCGTCAATCGCGTAGTTTTAGTGCCGGATGCCGCCACATTTCTCGCAGCAATTCAAAAATGGAACCTCAAAGGACGCTGGCCGATTCTGATCGAAGATAACAAATATACTCCCCAATTTGTGCAGCGATTTCAACCCGATGAAATCATCCGTTTGCCTGCTGTAAAACAGCAACTCCCAAAAGATCGAAAACTCCAGAAATTAATGCTCGAAAGCGTTGCAGCCGCTTGGAATGCCACCGATACTCAAACTTTAAAAGCCAAATGGCAGCAACTCGGATGGGAACCTCCAGGAATTGCAATTTCCTCGGAAAACGATCCTGAAAAGTTAGCCGCAGTTGCCTTAGCAGCAGGTAGGGGTCAACCTTTAGTATTTCTAGAAGGTAACTTCGGCAAACCCAACGATACGCTCAATAGCGAACAGTGGAACAAGC
>JBOFTL010000716.1:0-3502 GCA_051652045.1 Microcoleus sp.
CATCTTCTAAGGTAAAAGCGCTGCTATACTCAACCGCTTTCTTCTTTCCAGAACCACGTACCCAAACATCTCCACTCTCGTCTAATTCCTTGCCATCCTTACTCAAAACTGCGCGGCTATTATCAAACTCAATAATCGAAAGCTCTGTTTCCAGAAAGTTGGCATCTTTTCTACCTTTCCTTGGATCTTTAAGCAAAGCAGAGCAAGTTGCCCAACCTTTACTCAATGCCTGCTTCAACTCCGCCAACGTCCCATTTCTGTTCTTGTAATTAAAAGTCAGTTTATCAAAATCACCTTCGCCGCACTTGTTTCTAACGGTGTTATTGATCGCAAAACGCAGTTTCATGCTATACTACCCAAAGAAGGAACAAAATGAAGCGATCCTGAATATCTACCGAAACCCCAAGGACTCCTAAGCCTCTGGGGTTTCTACATATTCATTGATATCTGCAAGTACCTCAAAAAGCGTTTCCACCTCCGCAGGTGTCAATCTGGCCAGCATAAAATCATAAAGGTAGGAAATATTTTCTTTCCCTCTACCTAGAAACGCTGCCTGAACGGACGGAAGTGGAATGCCAGAATCTTCAGACAGGGATCTATAATCCCAACCTGAAATCGCCTTAAGAATCTTGAGTTTCATTTCTTCTTCCGATTCGCGCTACCGGAAATGATGACCACAAAACTGCGCGGGCGGATCCCCGCAGTACGACATAGTATGGTTTGCATGATTGGGTTTAAAAGGTTGTATGTTTCAAAGGCTACATTTAATATATCCCGGAAATGCGGAAAACGAACATCAGTATTTTCACGGATGTCATACCTCTTAGGAAATAATAGTATTTAGGGTATAGAGAGACAAAAAAAGAAATGAAACCAACGAGTATTTCGGTTTCTTACGATCGTAGCTTTAATCTTGGAAACTACGAATCCGTTAAGATTGGGGCTCAAATGTGGGCACAGATTGACGAGGATGAGGCGGTAGAAGATGTTATGGCTTACTGCTTCGAGCAGTGTAAGCTGTCGGTAAAAGATAACGTCCCGCCGCATTACCAACCGCAGCCAACAACAAAAACGACAGGTAAAATATCAGGGATAGAGGTAGTAGAGTAGATGCAAAAAATACCTAGTTTATTTATCCGAGATTACGAAGGAGATCGTAAAGTTACGAACAAAGTCACTCCGGGCTGTGAGTGGGTTATCAATGGAGAAGGGATAGCTACGCGCAAGTACGACGGAACATGTTGTTTAATACAAAATGGCGTTTTATACAAACGCTATGAAGTCAAAAAAGGGAAAACGCCTCCTACTGATTTCAAGCCTGCGACCGAAGTCGACCCATTTACTGGCAAACAACAAGGTTGGGTGCCAGTAGGTGACGGGAAAGAGGATCGGTGGCACAGGCAAGCGTTTCACGATGATTTAACTGATGGAACTTACGAGCTTTGCGGGCCTAAAGTTCAAGGTAATCCAGAAAACTTCGAGGGACACGTATTGTTACCTCACGGAAAAATCGTCTTAATAAATGAGCCTCGACGCGATTTCAAGGCCATTGCGCATTATCTAGCCTCTAACATGATAGAAGGCATCGTATATCATCATCCTGACGGGCGAATGGTAAAGATTAAGAAAAAAGATTTTTAGGTGAAGAAATGGCATTATTAAGACCCGGCAAAGTAGAAGCACGCCTACCTGAAATAGGTAGAATTTTTAAGGGCGGACCGAAGGAGGAAAAAACAAAAAGAGACGGATCGACTTATCGCGGGTTTGGTCCTGACCTTGATTACTTTCGATTTGAGCCCTCTGATTCCACTAGCAACCTACCCAGCCCAGACGGTTCAGGTACTTTAGCCGAATATCTTGTGCGGCAATATGCGGAATTGGGCGATAACCCCAGAACTCTGCCGATTCAGTTCTTATACGCTGAATCCGATAAAAACTTTGCGGCGACCTACAATGAAGCGTGGCAGTCTGTTGGTGGGGTAGAGCGTTGCGTCCGTCGTTGCAATGGAGAAACTCAGATTTTGCATCTGGAAGGCAAAGTGCTATCTAAAGAGCCCATCCCTTGTGCGGCGGAAGGATTGAGCGAGTGTCCACTCAAGTGTAAACCTACGGGGAGGCTATCGTTTATTCTCCCCCAGCTCAAATATCCTGGCCGGGTTGTAATGACAACGCATTCCATCTATGACATCTTGGAGATCCAAGGGAATCTTGCACTATATGAAGGCTGGGAGCTGAATAAGATTCCATTTCAACTTTGCCGAACAGAGCGATCGATTAATCGCAACATGCCAGACGGCAACATTCAGACAATGAAAAAATGGCTCTGTCATTTAGTAATCGATCCTCGCTTCGGGCAAAGGCTCCTGGAGTCAGCTCCAAATAGATATCTTGCAGAACTGGAGGGAACTATCGAAGACGATGTAATTGAGGCAAAAGTGCTTGCACCTTCGGTTTATTTATCTCAAGACGAGTTTCAGGAGCTGGCAAACCTTGCCAAACAAATGCAGCTAAGCTCTCAAGAATTTGGTCATTATTTAATGAAAAGGTATCCAGGCAAAAGCAGAGCAGAAATTCCTTCCGAAGATTTTGAGGATATCTTTGGAGAACTTGGGCTACCGGAAACAATTGATGGCATTAAAGCAGATTATGCGAAGGTTGCAGCAAAATAATGCTAATTTACAGCTATTCCACCTAAGAGCCCAGACGATCGCCTGATCAAGAGCATTTTCACAACAAGCTGGGAGCAATATCAAGAGCTAGTCAGCTAACGCCTTGCTTCCAGCTTCCATGAATTTTCAGCCCTACTACGCTCGACATGTCAAACGGGTGCGGTAAGGCTATCATTGGCACAAAGATGCCTTGACGCCTATTATAGGTGGCCCTTAACTGCTGCCCTGGCCATAATAGTAATTTACTATCAAAATCAGAATATAACCTGCTCTCAGGGTTAACGTCATGCTCCTTATCTGCGCAGTCTGCGACAATCTCGCTACTATCAGCAATAGCCTGCAATCGGCCCTTTAGTGGAAAATACACATCATCACTGCCATCCTGATAGACAGCCGTCGGGTTGCGATCGTCGCGCATCCGACAATGCAAATAAATGATCGTTGCCCCATGATTATTGAGTTGAGCGTTAGGGGTTGGCAGTCCAGTAGATAGTTCAATAATTAGGTTTGCAAGCTCAGGCTGCGGCGTGTAAATGCCAGAGTTTTTGACGATCGAGCGAACCGTGTTGATGTAATCAGATTGTGTCAAGGTGTCCACCTGTTTAATGCTAAAATTTTAGCATGAGACAAATCCACATCCAGCTACCCCAGGCGATTGCTACCGACCTTGCTTTGGACAACCGTTCCTACGATGGGACCTGGTTAAAATTTCGCATTGACGCACAGCAAGGTTTAACTGTCATCCACAACCATTTTAGCGAAGGGAAGATCGACGCAGGGTTCCGGCGTGGTGCTCTGCGGCCCGTGGCCAAGCAACGGCGATACGAGATAAC
>JBOFTL010000717.1:0-3623 GCA_051652045.1 Microcoleus sp.
ATTTCACCAACTCCAACAATTTCCCCAACTCCGACAATTTCACCAACTCCGACAATTTCACCAACGCCAACAATTTCACCAACTCCAACAATTTCCCCAACGCCAACAATTTCACCAACGCCAACAATTTCACCAACTCCGACAATTTCCCCAACTCCGACAATTTCACCAACTCCGACACCAAACATCAATCGTGCACCTGTACTTAATTACGGACTGGATACCACCCCGTGGCACTATCGAAACCTACGAGTAAGCAACTCTTCGCAATTTGAATACACTTTCCCTGCAAACACTTTCACAGATTCAGATCCAGGTGACACTCTCACCTATTCAGCAACTCTCAAAAACGGTAATCCTCTACCAAGTTGGCTGAATTTCAATCCAAATACTCGCACTTTCAGCGGTCAAAGTCCTAGCCTTCAATCATTCGAGATTAAGTTGATAGCAACAGACAAAGCTGGTGCAACTGCGATCGATAATATTCCCATCCGAGTTACTTCTAGCGGCGTCATTATTGATGCTTACATCGCTGGTGCAACTGTTTTTTTTGACGCCAACAAAAATAGCGCTCCCGACACCAACGAACCTTCTGCAATTACTGATGCTAATGGTGAATACGAACTAGATATCTCATTTGAAACATTTGACACCAACAAAAACGGTCAACTCGAACAATCGGAAGGTAATATTGTTGCTGTTGGCGGCATTGATACTGCCACTGGTTTGCCTCTGGAAACACCTGTATCTGCACCTCCCGATTCTACGGTTGTTACGCTGTTGACAACTCTCGTAGCGGATTTGATGAGTCAGGGAATTTCCCAAAATGAGGCCGAATCGAAAGTCAAAACTGCTTTGGCAATTCCAGCCAGTGTTGATTTGACAGATTTAGATCCAATTGTGGCTACCAAAAATAGTCAATCTGGCGGCGTGGAAACTTTGGCAGCAATGGTAAAAGTGCAAAACTTAATTACCCAAACTGCTACTTTCATTGATGGTGCTTCCACTGCTGATTATCCAGCGATTAATCAAGCTGTTGTCAGTGCCATAACCAGTCAAATTCAATCCGGTAATGAGTTGAATTTAACTAATCCCGCACAGTTGTCAGCAATTATTCAGAAATCTGTTATCAATACCAAACAGGTTGACTCGAATCTCAACAGTCAACAATTACTATCAATTTCCCCGCAAGTTGCTGAGGTAATGGTAGAGGCAAATCAAAAAGTCGATCGAGCGATTTCTAACTTTTTACCCGATTGGATTCCTGCGGAAGTTGCCCGCATTCAAAAAGTTGCACTCAGCGAAACTGCATTGGATTTCAAAGCAGTTGCTGCGGGCATCAAACCCATTGCTGAAGTAGTTGCCGAAAATACTGGTACTGCTTTAGATGCGAAGATTCAAGGCACTGCTGCACCTGAAACACCTGCAAGTCCGATCGCAACTGGCGAGATCGTACCTGTGAATAATTCTGTCAATTCGATCGTCGGTACGAATGAAAATGATTCTTTAACCGGCACTGATGCTAATGATTTCATCAGTGGCAAACGCGGCAGTGATTCCATTGATGGCAGTATCGGTGACGACAGCGTTTACGGTGGCAAGGGTTATGATACTCTAACCGGCAATAACGGCGAAGATATCTTGTCGGGCGATCGAGGATTTGACAGTCTCACCGGCGGTGATGGTAACGATACCCTCTATGGTGGCAAAGGCAATGATACGCTAATTGGAGGCCTCGGCAATGATTGTTTAATTGGCGGTGCGGGTAGCGATTACTTCTTACTATCTGCCGATGCTGGTAGCGATACAATTGTCGATTTTGAAGATGGCAAAGATGCGATTTTCCTGACTAATGGCTTGACTTTTGCACAATTAGATGTTGGCTCAAGTAGCGATCGAACTTTGATTAAGTTAGCATCCAACGGACAAGTTTTAGCTTCCTTAATTGGGGTGAATGCTGGGGCGATCGACACGACTGATTTTCAGTTTTAAAAAGGCTCGTAGTGAGGACTTCAGTCCTCTGGCAGATTGCGGACTAAAGTCCACACTACGAACAAATTTAAAAAGGTTCGTAGTCAGGACTTCAGTCCTCTGGCAGATTGCGGACTAAAGTCCACACTACGAACAAATCCGATCGCTAGGTGAGTTTATAATGATAACAAGATTGGTTAGATATTTTCTCAAAGATTCGGAGTTCGATCGCATAAAATTTACCCTCGATCGATTTTGAAATAAATCGATGTTTTGCCAACTTCAACAAAAGGTACTCTCAGAAGACCATTATCTCGTTTAATTTGAGCTACCAAAATCTTTTTAATTTTAACGCCTTTATAGGGTTTTCATCTGGAGGTTTTTCATCTATTATGAGTAGAGTATGGTTTCCATTGCATAGGTATTGCCTCAACAATCTTTTACAATAATACTAAATTGGGAGAGTAGAGCGATGCTACAATCTGACCTGAAATACACCTTGCCAAGCAGTGATGAATTAATCGATTCGGACGATTTTCCAGTGGATAATGAAGAGCAAAATTTTATCCCAAATGTGTTGCTGTTTCTATTGGAATACATTTGGAAACAGCGACAGGATTGGTTTTTTGCAGTTGATATGGGAGTTTATCATACCACAGGACTGAATCCTAAAGTAGCTGTGGTACCAGATGGCTTTTTGAGTTTGGGAGTGGAACGCCGCAAGGGTGGCAAGTCGCGCAAAAGCTACGTGGTATGGGAAGAAAATGACGTTCAACCAATCTTAACCTTGGAAGTGGTATCTCAAACTCCAGGCAATGAGTATGACGATAAACTAGCAATTTATGCCAAGTTGGGCGTGTTGTATTACATCATCTACAATCCGCAGTTTTGGCGGCGAGACGGACATTTACCCTTTGAAGTTTACAAGTTAGTAAATAATGCTTATGAACTGCAAATAGGAGAACCGTTTTGGATGCCGGAAATTGGGTTGGGAATTGGGCGCTGTCGCTTGCCAGAAGATCCGCTAGATCGGGAAATTTTGAGTTGGTATGATGACAGGGGCGATCGATATCTTAGCGAAGCCGAGGTGGAAAGGCAGCAGGCACAAGCCGAACGGCAACGGGCACAAGCCGAACAGCAACGGGCACAAGCCGAACGGCAACGGGCAGAACAATTAGCCGAAAGGTTGCGACAGTTAGGAGAAGAGGTGTAACGCTACGGACTCTCACGGACACAGCAGTGCCGTGTCCGATTGTGAGTAATATTATTTCCGATGCTAAGCTGTTTTACATTTAAATCGATCGGGCGATCTCGGCTAGTTTTGGGCTTGGGTGCTCAAAAATCCCAGTTTAAATGCGAAACAGCTTATCGGATTTTAATAAAAAATAGCAACCCTAAATGAGTCACAAATTTTTTACCCCACCCCAGCCCTCTCCTGATAAAGGGGAGGGAGTAAGAACTTCACAAATGATTTAGGATTGCTATATATATTTCCGATACTACCGAACACTATACTTACCTAGTTTTTAACACAAATTGGCAAAGTTTTTTGCCTATTTAGGAACAGCTTTTAGCAAAGTTTCCACACTAGAATTGTGGTCGATGAAAGAAAACAAATGCTTAAATAAAAGTTTGCCATTTTCATCTAAAAC
>JBOFTL010000718.1:0-3528 GCA_051652045.1 Microcoleus sp.
AGCCAAGCATCGACGCGATCTTTGACGATTGCGGTCATTGAATCTGAGTCCATTACTGGCGCGGCGGATTCTAACTCGTCAACGCGCTGATTGATAAACGTTAGCGTGTCAGAGAGACTGTCCATCTCTTCTTTCATGGAATCCTTTTCGGCTTCCATCTCTTCCATTTTTTTCTTCGACATTTTCATGTCTTGGTGCATAGAGTCCCAGGCGATCGCAACCGCCTCCGGCACTTCATGCGATGCCCCACTATCTAGCCGGATTGTTGCCATTGGAACCTCTTTTGAATCACAAACTTGTTGCCACGCAATATCGTCCATTCGCTCGTCAGCATCAAACCGAACGATTCGTGCCTGATCTGCCCGTGGATATTTCACCACCGCCAAATGATCGGCCTCAAACGGAGTAGACTGCATTGCGTCATACCGCTTGCCCTGCCATTCTCCAGTCTTTTCAATAGACCCGACTTCATACCCAAGCGAGACGCCATCTTTGCGCCCAGATCGGATATCGTCTTGAGTTGCCGCGTCTGTTACGTGGAATCGGACTAAGGTGCTGCCGTCTTTATAGACTTCAATCCCGTCCTCTCCCACCATTCCCTTCTTCAGAACATCTCGACGATCGGGGGGCAAGGACTTAAATAGGGTGGTGGGATGCTCGTTAGAAACAGGGATTCCCGCCAGTTTTGCGGCTAACGGCATTCCGTCACCATCAAACCCACGCAGCAGATCGGGCGGAACCAACTCACGACGAACGGTTCCATCCGCCTTGTAGTAGGTGAGGACTCCAGGGTGACGGGCGATCGCCTCGACGGTCATTACGCCATCAGAGCTATCCGAATGTTTTTGAATTTCGAGAAAATTTACCCGAAATGACATTGCAGTGGGCCATTACAACATAAATAAACTATCAAGTATGGTACAAATAAAGTAATCTTTAGAACTCAGGAGTTCTAAAATAGTCTATGACTGCCGCAGAAAAGCGAGTAGGGGCGACTTTGGCCCGAATCAGAGAGGACAGCGGACTCACTCAAAAACAAGTGGCATCCGCAACCAATCTTTGTCAGAGAACCATTTCTTTCGTCGAACGAGGAGATCGCCCCACATTAATAAGACACGTCGTCGCAATGGCAGAGTCAATGGGATATCAATTATTATTTGTGCCTGTAAAGAAGGAGATTAAGTAATGCCTAAAGGGGATAAACTCACCCCAATGCAAAGGCGTTTTTGGGAAGAATATCGACTCGACTTTAACGGAACGCAAGCGGCTATCCGGGCGGGGTTTAGCCCTAGGACTGCGCGGCAATATGCCGTTCAATTGTTAAGCAGTGAAAAGGGTCAAGAATACTTGCGAGAATTGATGGCAGAGCAGCAACAAAGGACTAATATTACAGCAGATTGTGTCTTAAAAGAACTGGCTTATATAGGATTTTCTCGAATCACAGATGTAATAGATATTGAAACGGGTGGAATCAAGAAGAAGCCGTCTGACAAAGTAAAAGCTGCCATTAATTCCGTTCAAGTCACTCGACGGAAGACAAAGGAAGAAGAGACGATCGACACAAAGGTGCGGATGCACGACAAAATTCGCGCGCTGGAAAAGCTAGGAGTCCACCTAGGGCTGTTTAACGACCTCAACGCAGCGCGAGCGACTCTGTTGCTGTATGGCGATCTAGAAATCATGGAGGACGGGTCTCATGTCTTTAGACCTATTGACGGTCGAAAGACCCCCAATGCCGTTGCGCAAAACAAAGTTTCAACAGAAGAAAGCAGCGTCCCCGATCTGGAAGAATGACGGAGGGGAGCCAACCCAATTACTGCCATTCCCTCAGGAAGGCCCACAAACAGAATTTGTTGAATCAAAAGCAGACATCACGATCTATGGAGGTTCGGCGGGAGGCGGCAAGAGCTTTTCACTTCTCTTGTCGGCAGCAAAACACATAGACAACCCCCATTATGGGGCCGTCATTTTTCGAGAGACTTACGCTCAAGTTACGGAAGAAGGTTCTCTTTGGGACACGTCACGAGAGGCGTATGGGAACTCCGGCGCGGTGCCCACTGAAGGGAACCTTGAATGGGATTTCCCCTCGGGCGCCAAGGTGTCATTTGCATACCTGCAGCACGAGAAGGATAAGTATAAGTACCAAGGCTCGCAGATGGCCTTTATTGGGTTTGACGAGTTAACCCATTTCTCGGAGACAGCCTTCTGGTATATGTTGTCCAGAAATCGGACAACCTGCGGCGTTCAGCCTCAAATCAAATGTACCTGCAACCCAGACGCAGAGAGCTGGGTTGCGAAGCTCATCTCGTGGTGGATCGACGCGGACGGCTATATCATCCCAGAGCGATCGGGCAAGCTTCGATGGTTCCTTCGGCTGGGGGGAGAGGATTTTGTGTGGGCAGACTCCAAGCAAGAGCTAATCGACAAAGGTGCGGAAGAGGAATTGATTTATAGCCTTACCTTTATCCGGTCGAGATTAATAGACAACAAGATCTTGGTCGAAAAAGACCCCAGGTATCGAGCGCGGCTGAGCTTGCTGCCTCAGGTTGAGCGCGAACGCCTCTTGGGAGACATGCAGAAGGGCGGCAACTGGAAAATCTCGACTTCTGGCGGCATCGTCAAACGAGAATGGTTTAAATATTTCACGATTGAAGGGAAGCCCAGTGTCCCCGATCGCATTATCCAGTCCTGGGACACCGCCAATAAAGAATCGGAGTTGGCCGACTACAGCGTTTGCTCGACATGGTTTGTGACCAGTACGGGATACTATCTTGTCGATCTGTGGCGAGAGAAGGTAGGAAGCCCTGAGCTGATCCGCACAGCGATCAACCTTGCCGCAAGGTGGAAACCGCATGTCATTCTGATCGAAGACAAGGCTTCTGGGACTGGGCTTATTCAACACTTACGGGAGAAAACCTCGTTGACAGTTTTCCCTGTCATGCCTGTTGCGGCGAAAATGATCCGGTTTAGCAACGAATCGCCCGCGATCGAGGCAGGGAAAGTCTTCATCCCTTACGAAGCTCCTTGGGTAACGGAATACACTCAAGAGCTTGTGGTCGCGCCGAATGGGCTGCATGATGACTGCTGCGACTCAACATCCCAATTCCTCGCCTACATCCGAGAGCATGGCGGCAAGACGGCGATGGACTTGCTCTGATAAAATAAGTGGACACACCAAACCTGAGACAGAGGTTCAGTATGTCCACAGATATTGTAAAACAGATTCCCCATGTCGCGACCAAGTACGAGCTAGAGGCGGCAGCGAGAGGGGAGTTGAGGGCTATTATTGTGCCCGCAGACGAAAAAATCTTACAGCTAAGAAGCCTGCCTATCTATGAGATTGACGGAACGACATCGTTGCGTCAATCGATCAACCCCCGTTTTTTTCAAGACCTGGGAATTGAGCTAGGCGATCGCCTGTACTTGCAGGAAGAGTGGTGCGATTACGACGGAGACTATCTCTTGAGGGTAAAGCCTGATTGCGAAGTCTCCGAGCACGAGGATGGCTGGATGAGTTGGCGGGGTGCC